>JANXOO010000554.1 GCA_025353525.1 Schlesneria sp.
AACATTGTTCGTATGCGGATTCCAGCAACCCCGGGCCGAGAAATCGGTGAACCTCAATGGCACAGCCAATCACACGATTGGAAAGGTCGTCAAATTCCATCTTCGTGCTCTTCGCGTCCTTCGTGGTGAAACTCTGCCAAACTCCGCCGCCGAACCCCTTGTAGACGTCCTGCATCACATCGGAATTGCCGATGATGCGATCTGCCGTGTCATCGTCTGCGTCTTCCGCTTCCAGCAGTGCGGGAACGCGATTCAACCGGCTGACTTCAAGGGCTTTGGCAACGACATCGCGCATACGACGCAGATCGACGCGCTTGACGAGGTACTCGAACGCCCCCAGTCGCAGGGCCTCGATCGCCGTCTCTGTTTTCGCGAACGCCGTCATGATGATGACAGGCAACCGTTCGTCAATCTTGCGAATTCGCTCGTAAGCCTGCAGTCACGACAGGTCGGGCAACCGTACGTCCAGCATCACGACATCCGGTCGAGCCGATTGGACCAGCTTCAGGCCTTCCCTCGCGGTACTGGCCGAAATGACCTTCAATTGAGGCGATGTCAGTGTCGACTTGAACGAAAAGACGATATTCGGTTCATCGTCGATCACGAGCAAGGTTCGCATGCAATCTCATTTCGTCGAAGAAGTCACCGTGGCGGCGGGAGAAATCGCAACACCTGAGCGGTCGCAGACTCGTAACTGAAACGTCCATGCCTGAGCCCATTCCTCTGTCTGTTCGTTTTGACAGACCTTCAACAGAATTGTATTCGGACCCGGTTTCAGTTTGGCAGTGACTTTATATTGGTCGAGAAACGTTCCGCGATGGTATTCGTCACGAGCGAAGATTTGTGTGCCGTTGACCCACAACTTCCATGCATTCGGGGTTCCCAGACGGACTTCCATGTCACGAGCCCGATCCGCAACAAACGTCGCTGACGCATAGGTCACGGCCCCCTTGTGCGGAGCTGTCTTTTTGGCGATGTCGAGGGTCCCGTATTCATCGTCGGTCGAGGCCATTTGCCATGTTACGTCCCCCGATTTGCCTGGATAGGTGGCCTTCAGGTTCAATTCTTTCTCGGGAGGATAGGCGATATCGAATCCTTTCAGCCCCGCATTGTCGAATGGGCCGATCAGGTTCCACTCGGTGACAAAACCGAAGTGCTTTTGAAGATCGATCGTCTCGCCCATCTCTCGCAGGGGCTTCACGACCGATTTCACCTGATCGTCGTCGATTGCTCCGGTGAGCGCCTTGCGCAAGAGTTTCGTCTCGGTTTCCTTGTCGTTTTCCTCGCGAGCCCTGGTCGCTTCGGCGATCAGTCGTCCGACTGCGTCGCGTCGGAATTCGGGGCTGGCATCATTCAACATTTCAGGGATCAGCCGATCAGTCGCCGTCTCGTCAACTTTGATCAGCCATTCATAGGCGAGTCGCCGGGCTTCGGCAGAGCGAGCCGTATCTTTGACGAATGCTTCCAGTGCTGGCGCCGGAAGTTTTCC
>JANXOO010000574.1 GCA_025353525.1 Schlesneria sp.
GGTGCCGAAGGAGTCGTCGGAAACGAATTGCGTTCACACGACGAATGCGTGAGACACAAGATCCTTGATTGTATCGGCGATTTCGCGTTGCTCGGCTGCGATGTTCACGGTCACTTTCGTGCATTTCGTTCGGGACACAACCTGAATCACGTCATTTGTCAGCAAATTCGACGAAGTCAATTGATACCGATGAATGAACGCAGGGCGGCCTGAGCGAACCGATTGCCACCTCGTTGACCTGAAACACTGCGACCAATAAATCCCGATGTGATCGTCTGGACAGCAAATTCGATCATGAAGATTTCTCAAGGATGACATCGTGCCTCAAACAATCTCACCACTTTCTCAAGTCGATGCACGAGCCCGGATTGGTGACAGAGTCGAAATCGGGCCGTTTTGTGTCGTTGGACCTCATGTAACGCTGGGCGACGATTGCAAACTGGACAGTCATGTGTCCATCATTGGGCATGTCAGGATTGGCGATCGTAATCGCTTTTTTCCTGGCTCGGCCATTGGTGGCGAGCCTCAGGACATCGGATACAGCGGCTCGCCGACCCGTGTGGAAATCGGCGACGATAATCTTTTTCGCGAAGGCGTGACAGTCAATCGCGGTGCTGACAAGGAAGACGGTGTCACGCGTGTCGGGAATCGGAATTTCCTGATGGCGAATGCCCACGTCGCACATAACTGTCACGTCTTCAACAACGTCATCCTCTGCAATGGCAGCCTTCTGGGTGGGCATGTCCACGTTCAGGACTTCGCCATCGTCTCGGGCAATTCAGTTGTCCATCATTTTGCGACTTTGGGAACGGGTTGCTTTATCAGCGGCGGGTGTCGTGCTCCACAGGATATTCCGCCTTATATGTTGGCTGCGGGAAGTGACAATCCGGAAATTATTACCGTCAATGTCGTTGGAATGCGGCGGCGCGGGATTTCAGAGAATGCCATTGCGCTTGTGCGTCAGGCCTACAAACTGATTTTCCGTGAACATATGAAACTGGACGATGTCCGAACACGACTCATTGAGCATACAGAGGGCGTCCTTCCGATCGAGCTTGTCACGCTGCTGAATTTCTGTGAACAGTCGTCGAAAGGAAAGAACGGACGCGCACGAGAATCGTTTCGGGCAAAATCGGCTGCTGAAGAACAACGTGCCGCGTAATGAACCGGCTACACATGAAATATCAAACGGATCGCCGCGAAGTGTCAGGCATCCGGCGGATGGTTGTCACTTTGGACAACGTCGGAATTCCGTCGTCATACCTGTCGTACTTGCGGAATGTCAACGTGTTGCAATTTCATTAATTCCTGACGCGCGAAGTAGAGAGACTTTTCGATGAAGCGGTTGCGAGTTGCAGTCATCGGTGTGGGTGCCCTGGGAAGACATCATGCGAGGATTCTCAGTGAACTCGACGGTGTCGACCTGGTCGCCGTGGCTGACAGTCAGGCAGAACGAGGCCAGGAAGTCGCCTCCAAACATCGCACGCGCTGGGTTTCAGATTACCGAACGTTAATTGACGGAAAGTCTGTCGATGCCGTTTCCGTGGTGGTGCCGACGATTGGTCATCGTTCGGTCGCAGGCGAGTTTCTTGACCGCGGGATTCCGGTACTGGTCGAAAAGCCGCTTGCAGCCAGTCTGATTCAGGCTCGCGAACTCGCAGAACTCGCGACACAAAATCATGCATTGCTGCAGGTTGGCCATATCGAACGATTCAATCCCGCGTTCCAGGCCGCTGAACGAGTCGTTGTTGCTCCCAAATACATTCGTAGCGAACGGACAAGCACATATACGTTCCGCTCGACCGACATCGGGGTTGTCCTCGATCTGATGATTCACGATATCGATCTGGTGCTTGCACTGGTGAAGAGTCCGTTGCGTCAATGCGAAGCTTTCGGAATTGGCGTCATGGGCGCAAACGAAGATGCGGTACAAGCCCGGCTCCATTTTGAAAACGGATGTATTGCCGATCTGACGGCGAGTCGAATCAGCCCGACTGCGTCCCGCTCGATGACGGTCTGGTCGGCGTCAGGCTGTTTGACAGCCGATCTGCATCAACGTGAAGTCAAGCGGTTCGCGCCGGGAAATGCACTGCTCTATGGAACGCCGCCATTAGAACGGGCCGCCAGGCCGGGAGCCGACCTGGAAGCACTGAAAAAAGACGTTTTCGGACAGTTTGTCACGACCGAAAATCTGCCGGTTGACTCATCAGGAGCGGATGCGCTGACACAGGAACTGAGTCAATTCGTTGACTGTGTTACGAATGGACATCAGCCACACGTTGACGGGAATCAGGCGCTCGAAGCGATGATTGTTGCCGATCGCGTGCTCGATGCAGTTCGCAAACACTCGTGGAACGGACAAGCGAACGGCCCTGTGGGCCCCTATCCGGTGACGGCGACACCTCTGCAAAAAGCAGGTTAGACCTGGACCAATCGGGGGAATCGCAATCTCCACCGACTACTCTGTGGAATTAGCTTCAGCTTCGGGCGACGATGATTCTTCATCATCGGGAGTAATTTCAGGAAGCAACGGCAGGCGATCAGGAAACCGGTGAAAAACCGGATACGCATGTCCGGACTGCCGCAGACAGATCACGATCCCGCTTTCGGTGGCCATGAAGATTCGATCGGTTCGGTCGTTCCCGGTGCGAACGGTATATCGACGCAGTGGCAGCGAGCCAATCGTCTCTCCCTTGTCACGCGAGACCATGACAAGGTTTCCGTTGCCATCCGAAGCAGCGACGGTATTTCCAAGGATCGCAATAAAATTGGTCAGATCCGGTTTCCACCAGCGTCTGGCGCCTGTTTCCGGATCAAGGCAGTACATTCCACCACGATCGGGCAACAGAAACAGCGTGTTGTCGATTGCCCACGGAGTTTTCCGAATTGGCAACCCCGAGGTGAATTCCCACTTGACCCGGCCACTAAACATATTCAGGGCGTAGAACGTAAAATCTTCGGATGCCATGAACATTGTATTGTCGAGTCGTGTCAGCGGAGCGATGATCGGCTTGTCGGTCTCCAGTTGAAAAATTGTCTTGCGATCAAGGGCATTCACCGAATAGAGAATTCCATCACTGCTTCCGAAATTCACAACGCGTCCCGTCGAAATCGGGGGTGATGTGATTTCTTTTCCGGCCTTGTACTTCCAGACTTGAGCTTCCATCGACCATTGGGGAAGTCGTCGTTCTTCGTAAAGTTGCCGGATTTTCCGCAGACTGTAGGCGTAGACGCTGCCGTCGAGTGTCCCGAAGTAGACGTGTTTGTCGTCCAGCGACGGCCCGGTCGAAGGCTGACCGGTCAGAATCAGCGTCCATACCGTTTTTCCGGTTCTTTTTTCCAGCGCATACATCGTCGAACCGACGACGATCAGCGCCTGGTTTTCATTTGAAACGGCCGGGAAACTCGGTTCGTCAAACCGTCCCAGGTGGACGGCCCACAGTTGTTGACCCGATTCCGAATCGAAAGCCGTTGTCACACCGGATGTCGCCTGCATATAGATCGTATCTTCGTCGATCGACATGTGTTTGATCTTGTCGCGACTGGGATTCAATATGGCATGACCCCACCAGCCGCGTTCCAGTCCCAGCCGATTCAGTTCCTGATGCGTGGGCAACGGGGAATCCGTCTTCAACTGTGCGAAGGCCGGCAGGGAATGTGCCAAAGCCAACAGCAACCCGACCGAAAATAACCGCAGAAAACTTTTCATGCTCGACGCTCTTGTTGCTGTAGATGAATGGTGCTCGCGACAGAGCCAACATTCTTGCGTCGGCTTCTTCTGAAGGTTGAAGTGAATTCTCTTTCAAACTTCGGTGCGTCGCGCAAGATCGCGTTATTTTTCCTATCTTACCAGGGCGTTGGAACCAGTCGCCAGTGTCTGTCAAAAAGGAATTATCTCGAACCCGACTTCAACGGTCGAATCAATAGTTGCAGTTGTAAATCTCAACAGGGTAGAATGTTGCAAGTTTGGGCAGAATGAACTGAAGAGTTCGCCTGAAATCCGATCGGTCCTGAACGGTGGACAATAGTCGCGATTCCGATGCGAACAAAGGAACGGACCGTCAAATTGACACTGGTTCCTTGTAGCGATTTTTCTTGTAGCGATTTGTGCAAACTGGCTGGAATCAATCGAAATACCTGCGGAGGTGGGTGATGAACTATCCTCACATTAATTCAGGTCAAATGCCATACGATGGCAATCGGATATGGTCTTATGCTGTTTTTCTGATGATCGGGTTATCCGGGAATTTCTTTGTACCGGAACCCGTCCGTGCAGATCTTGTCAAATTATCGAACGGTGGCGAGCTTCGCGGAAAAATTGTTGCCACAACCGACAGCAAGCAGAGAATCCGGCTGGAAACGATGACGGGCGCAACGGTTGTCGTCGAGCGATCGGAAACACAGTTCGTCACGACGCGTCCGATGTCGATCGAAGAGTACGAATCCCGGGTGCGGCGAATTGAGGAGACCTGGGAAGCGCATTGGGAACTGGCCGACTGGTGCCGCCAGCGCGGGATGTCTGCCCAAAGAGAGTCGCAATTACGCCGGGTGACGGAACTTTTTCCGGAACACGAAAAGGCTCAAATGGCACTGGGACGTGTCTGGCATGACGGACACTGGGTCGACAAAGATGAGTTGATGACATCGCGGGGATATGTGAAGTACAAGAACAAGTACATTACACCCCAGGAACTGGAAGTCATCGAGAACACGGCTGATGAACTGGAACGCGAGCGGTCCTGGTTTCAAAAAGT
>JANXOO010000584.1 GCA_025353525.1 Schlesneria sp.
GCACCGTTTTCGCCGACAGAGACAGAAGGGTTCACAGGCATCGCCAGCGTGTTCCCGTGCGATTCGGCTGCCGCAGCGTCGATCGCATCACGAACTTCGCTGCGATGGATGGGTACCTCGCGCGGAGCCTCGATGCCGAGACGAACTTTGTCACCACGGATTTCAACGACAGTGATGACGATTGAATCGTCAACAATGATGCTCTCGTTCTTTTTCCGCGACAGAACTAACATTTCCCATTTCTCCGAGGGCCAAGCCCCGTCTTCTTCCCTGATTTCGTGCCGTTTTCCATCTGGTTGGCAGTTTGAGCAGCCGTAGCGACATTCAGTCCACCAGCGGATTGTAGAGTCTGAAGTCCGAAAGTCAAGTCTCACGACTTTTTAATGGAAAAACTTTGCCCAAGTCCTCAAAATCATTACTTCAGGGAAATCCCCTGGCAGTATTGGCACAGAAACGTCGATCGCTGCGCCTGCACAATCCGTGTGATCTTTCCATTACGGCAAATTCTGCACGGCTGACCTTCTCGCATGTAAACCCGATGCCGGTTCTGGTATTTGCCGCTTTGGCTGAGCGCGTTCCGGTACGTTCCATCGCCGAGCGTCGAGCCTTCGTCTTCAATTGCAGTTCGCAAAATCGACTGCGAGGCGACTGACAGTTGCCTGATCGATTTCCGGTCCAACTCATTCGCTGGTGTCATGGGGTTGATCCCTGCCAGATGCAGAATCTCACTCGCATATAGATTACCGATTCCTGCAACCATTTTCTGATCCATCAGTACAACCTTGATTTCCCGCCTGGACTTGCCGCAGCAATCGATCCAGGCCTCAACGGTCATTTCCAGTGCGTCGACGCCAAGGACTTCGGGGCCAAATCGAGTTTTGATGTCACCAGGCGCTAGAAGAGTGACCGTTCCCAGGCCGCGCCGATCCCAAAACCACAACGAATCAAATTCAGCCCGTCCGCGAAAATCGAATCGCAGCCTCAGGTGCTGAGTGCTGGGCGGGTTCGCAAGTACCATCAAGCCGGTCATTCGTGGTTCAACCACCAGATTGGCACCGCCCGAAACATCGAAGACGATACGTTTTCCAAGCCTGCGGACATCGATCACTTTTTTTCCGACGAGGTGATCTCGCAGTACACGAAATGACGGAGTGATCGAAATCGGCTTGCAACTGTTCAGACAAGCAACCACATCACGAATCGTACGACCGGAAACAACCGGTCGAATTCCGCGCACCATCGTTTCCACTTCGGGCAATTCTGGCATGTTGTCGTCCAGTGTTCTGCAAAACTGTGAAGTATAGCGGCAAATCGGATTGTTGCGACGGACGCAGGCTTCATGGTTGCCGATCGGCAGAATTCGCAGATTCTCCTTGACACCTGCGAGCGGGAAGACGATATCTTATCCGATACGAGGGTCCGTTCCGGTTGCGACTGGGGGACCCGCTCGATTGCATTGATTCACGTCCGACTCGTCTGCCACGAGGAGCCTGTCATGGTACGGTTTGACCGATTGTTCTGCGGTTTCCGCGTTGTCTCCCGGTTGCTGGTCCCGTGCGGTTGCTTGCTCGCGCTGGTGTCGACCGTTTTTTCCGCTGAACCGGTTGCCGCTACTGCGGCGACCCCATCCGGTCGAGGGCAGCAGGTTGCTGACCATCTTGCGGCGGGCGAATTTGGTCCGGCCATGACTCAGGCCCTCGCCGCACCCGTTGCGGCTGAACGAGCGACATTGCTCAAACAGGTTGCGAAAGCTCAGCAAGAAGTCGGTGATACCGAGGCCGCCGCCGGAACACTGCGTCGATTGCCCGCTGGCGAAGATCGTGCAAAGTCGAAAGCCGAATTGCAGGGGTCGGCAGGCGGTGGAGCTCAGGCCGATTTCCAGACGCTCATGCGATTGATTCAGCAGAGCACCGTTGGGCCACCATCCAACGCAAAATGGGTCGATATTGACGGTGACGGCGGGACCATGTCGCCCTATCAGAACGGTGTTCGAGTCGCGCCAGGCGGTTTGCTGTCGAAGTTGAGTGGTGAAGAGCTGACGGGATCGCTCGCATCGCTGGGAATTCAGGCTCGGCAGGCCGACCTGAACGGCGATGTGGCTCAACGCAGCGACATGCGAATGGTGTCACTCACACGACTCGAACGATCAGTTGCGCAACGCATTGAAGAAGGATTGCCGATCCCCGAAACGATGATGCAACTCGCGGGGCTCTCGCAAATCAAGTTCGTTTTCGTGTTCCCCGAAACCAACGACATCGTTGTCGCCGGGCCTGCCAGTGGTTGGATGCATAACGCGCAAGGTCAATCTGTCTCGACCAGCAACGGACGACCGACACTGCAACTCGACGACCTCGTCACCGTGCTTCGGACGTTTGCCCGGGGTGAAGCTGACTTTGGTTGCTCGATCAATACTCGGGACGAAGGCGTGAAGGCTCTGAAGGAGTTCGTAGAGAAGTCACAGGCCAAGGGTGCGATTGGTGACGGAGCTGTTCGCTCGTGGGTCAAGCAGATTCAGCAAAAACTTGGGCGACAGGACGTTGTGGTGTGGGGTGTTCCTGCGGATAGCCGTGTTGCACGGGTCATCGTCGAAGCAGATTATCGTATGAAGCTGATCGGTGTTAACAGATTGGACGCGGGGAAAGAGATTCCTGGCTATTTCGACCTGTTGCCGGTCGCTCAGCAGAAGATTCAACCGAATATGGATGCACTCCGCTGGTGGCTGACGCTTCAGTGTGACGCAGTTCTCCACAGCAATGACAAAAATGTCTTCGAAATTCAGGGCTCATCGGTCCTTTGCCAGTCTGAAAATCAACTGATTACTGCCGACGGCAAGCATGTTCCGACAGGCCAGTCAGAACCAACGAACCGGCTGTTCGCACAGAATTTCACGGCGAACTACGCAAAGCTGGCGAAAAAGGATCTGGTCTTTGCAGATGCCGAGAACGTTTTTGATATGGCATTGTGCTCGGCTCTGATCAAGCATGAAGGCCTGACAGGACGCGTCGGCTGGAACTACGGGGTCTTCGCACCGGATGGGGCTTATGCACCCGCCAGTTTCGCTGTTCCGACGGAAGTCGAATCCGTGGTCAATCATCGAGTTTACCGTGGTCGTGACATCGTCGTACAGGCCGCAGGTGGCGTTCGCTGCAACGTGATGACGGTGGCCAAAGACGCCAACCGGAACAAGCTGGATGCCGAACTGGACACGGTCGGCAATACAGCCAAGGCTCCCCGGTTGCCCGAAGGTCGCTGGTGGTGGGATATCACGAAGTAGGTGATGCTACAGCGTATCTCCTTCCGACAGGGAACATGACACCGGCCATGCAAGTTGTTATTACCGCAGTCGGTCCCGACAATCGGGGGCTGGCCGATCCGATCGTTCATCATGTCACCGCCGCCGGGGCGAACATCTATGAAATCCAGATGTACGACCACGATTCCGAGCGGCTGTTCGCCATGCTGCTCCGTTTCGACTGGCCTGCGGCCCGATCGGGTATCGAGCAGCTTCGCAAGCAAATGGACGAGATCGGTCGCGACAAGAATCTTTCGATTCGAACGTGGTCTCGCGACGAGACTAATGTCGCTCCCCGGCTGGCGATTTGCACGACATACCGGCCCGAGCCGGCGTTAGCCCTCTTGCGTTCGATTCGTGACAAGCGGCTTCGTGCGACGGCGGCGGTCATGGTTGGAAATCGTGACAGTTGTCGCGGTGTCGCGGAGCAGTTCGGGGTCGATTGGCACAACGTCGGCGACGATCGGGGTGAGCCCGACAATGGCCAAATGGTCGAGATTTTTGATCGATACAACGTCGACTATGTTGTGCTGGCCCGCTACATGCGAGTTCTTCCGGCGAGTACCTGCTGGCGTTTTGCCGGGCGGATCATCAATCTGCACCATGGGTTGTTGCCGCCGTTTCCCGGTTTCCGTCCCTACGAAGACGCCTATCAGCATCGGATGCTGACGTATGGGGCCACCGTTCATTTCATTGTTCCCGAACTGGACGCGGGAAATCAGATCATTCACCAGAGTACGTTCACGGTTTTTCCCGGAACGACGCTGGAACTGATCAAGCGACAAGGGGAGACAGATCACGAACCGAGCTGTCTTGTGGAAGGTGTTCGGCGCGTCATCGATCGCGAAGTCGAACTGCACTTTCATCGGGTTGTACGCAGAAATCGCGACGACCAGGGGCCGGTTCTCGTCTGATTCGATTGTCAGCCGGCTCGACGACTGCCGTTGACGAAGTCGTCGAATTCGCGAGCTTCAGCGCGCGCTTCCGATTTTCCGAATTCGGCCAGTTGTCGTTCGGCAAGGTGTTCAAGGACTTGCACCGACCGGTTTGCCAGGATCAGGCTTTTCAGGCACCGTTCCAGACGTTGTGCGGCATCATCGGCCGCAATTTCGGCCAGTTCGAGCTGATGGCTCAATTGTTCTGCGTGACGCCGACGATTTGCAATCTTGTCGATGGGCAACGATTCGCCGTCATTCAGTTCTCGAAGTTCTGCGAGTACCTCGGTTCGTTCGCTGGCGATGCAGAGGCAGCCCGCAAGACATTGCGAATGTGTTTCACGGGCAATGGAGACGGATTGGCGATGCAGGTTCCGTTCGTGCTCGCGAACTTTCAATACGGTGCTCAACCGGAATTGAAACGTCATGTGGACTCGTTGAACCCCTCTCCGGTGAAAAACCTGGCAACCTGCTTCCAGCGGTCGTCGCGCCGGTTGCCAATATCCCGCTCGGTGCCAAATTACTCCAAAGCGTCGGATTCTTGCTAGTCCGGTCTTTTCAAATGTTATCGGCAAGGAAACATTCGACCCGGCGGAAGTACCAGGCGCCCGATACGAGCAGCAGCGATAGTGATATCAGGGACAGCGTCATTCCGTACCAAACAATGGGGAGGTCGGAATCGAACAATGACCATCGAAACCCGTCGAGAAGTGTCGACATCGGGTTGGCATAATAGATCCATCGCCATCGCTCGGGAACCAGACTCGACGGGTACAGGACCGGGCTTGCGATCATTCCCAATTGCAGCAGGAAAGGGACGATGTACCCGAAATCCCGGTAATGTGCGTTGAGTGCCGACAACCACAGGCCCATGCCGATACCGGAAACGACGGTCAGCAGCACGATGGCCGGCGACAGGACAATTGATGCTGATACGGGGGCTCGATACCAGAGCATCATGACGGCAAGCGCAACGAGTCCGATACCGAAGTCAAGTAGAGGCCGAAGGCAGGCCGAAAGTGGCAGTATGACGCGAGGAAAATAGACTTTCGTGACCATCTGGCGGTTGTCGACGAGGCAAAGCGTAGAGGCCGCAAGAATGCCCGCAAACAATTGGTAAAGAAGAAGGCTGCCAAAAATTCTGACCTTGCGCATGTCACCGTCAGTCGAGTCGTTTTTGAGGATTTGTATCAGTCCGTTGAAGGCGATCATCTGGGCCAGCGGTTGCAGCACTGTCCATGCAATTCCTACCACTGTTTGCCGATACCGGACTTTGATATCGCGGACGGCAAAAATCCAGATCAACTCCCGGTATCGCCATAATTCCCGCAAATCGAACATTCCGTACGGGATGTTCGCGTCAACGATCATCAGGTCGCGATCTGGCTGGACTTCGACCGGCGATGTGGGGTTGAGGGTGCTCATCGATTGATTGACCTCAGGGGCGCGGGTTTTATTAAAATGACTTGAATCGATGAATCGAGATGTCGTTTGCAGCCTGAATTTGAGCTCGGCTTGTTTTGAGGTCATTAACGAATCAGGCGACATTCGGAAATTGCCGCGATGGAGACGTTTCAGTTGCATAGCACGGAAACGCAATCGGCCACGCAGCCTCAAAAAGGATCGCGAGCGTGATGATAGCCGCCAGCACAGAAAATCGTCTATCGCATCGCAAAACGATTCGCAACGGATCGCGGCCGGTCGATCAAATCGATTTCCCCAGTAGATTTTCCCCTGGGTCAATTGTTGAAATGGTGAGGGAGGGCGGATTGACGGGTCTGCTTGCGCGATCGATTGATGCGTTTCATTGTCGGTTTTTTACCGAAATCGCGTCTTCTGCGGGCCGCGCTGGATCGCGATGGGTGGTTTACCCTGCTGCCTCAACTCGGAAACACCCGGTCACAAGGGATGTTAAAATGCCTTTGTGAGTCATGCAGGGCCAGGTGCCGACATTTTCCGCAAAACTTCATGCGACTGAACAGAATCCGGAGAAAATGTAAATCGAAGTTTGTTCAGAATCACTTGGGGTGTATTCGCCTCGTGTCACGGGAATGATCGGTTGTAACGCGAGGTTCACACTTTCTTTGCATCATTGCCGCCGTAAAGATTCGCCAAAGGCGTGGGTCAGCATGCGCAGCGCGAAGGGGCGTGCGATGCAG
>JANXOO010000063.1 GCA_025353525.1 Schlesneria sp.
CCGGTATCAAGATTTACCGTGTCCAATTGCAGATCGGCACTGAAGCGCATGATGTTTTGGTCAAGCTGCGCAAGCTTGGCGAGCTCGCTTGCAGCAACGTCGCCGCACGCGATGTATGCTGTTGCCGCAGTCCGAATTGCCTTGGGTGCTACTCCGGAGGCTCTGCGTCCGAATGTAAACAAGTCGGCGGGTGGGGTGTTGAAAACTTGGCCTTGACACGGTTTCTGTAATGGAGAGAAAAGAGCGCGTTTCATTGCGCATTGAGTCGTTGGAAACAAGGAGGTTTCCCGTGGAGAGTTGTGCCGTTCAGTCCGAGTATCGTTTGATGGAAACGCGGCCGCGTGTGTTGGCCAATTTTTTTGAAGAGAGCCGTGACAATTGGAAACGCAAGTGTCAAGAAGCGCTCGCTGAAGTCAAACAGTTTCGCGATAAAGTGCGCGATATCCAGGTCAGTCGCCAGATGTGGCGCGAGCAAGCCGAACAATCACGGCTGGAACAACAACGCCTTGCTGCGGAAGTTCAGCGACTTCAAGAGCAGCTTGAGGCGACGGCAGCGGTTGAAAAAAAAGTCTCTGTGGCACGCTGATCGAACACACGCATGTTCCCCGGCAACAGTTTTCCCTGGAACAAATTCAGTTTTTTCTGGTGCATCTTGTCTTACAGGCTCGTACGGGATTTCGAGCAGCAAGCCGTGTCGTCGAAGCGATCGTGCAGTTCTTTGGGATCCCCTGGGAAGTGCCGGAGCACACGACCGGACGGACGTGGCTCTTGCGAATTGCCCTCTATCAACTCGAACGTCCAAAACAACATGCTAACGATTGGATTTGGATCGTTGATCACACCGTGCAGATTGGTCCCGAGAAGTGTTTGGTTGTCTTGGGTGTGCGTGCGAGTGAGTTACCTCCACCGGGCGAATGTCTCTGTTTGGAGCACCTGCAACCACTGAAGTTGTTTCCCGTCACGCATTCGGATCAACTCATTGTACAGGCTCAGTTGGAAGAGACGCTCCAGACGACAGGTGTCCCGACGGCGATTTTGGGTGACCACGGAAGTGATCTGCATGCGGGCGTGAACCGCTTCTGCCTCGCCCATCCCACGACACGGAACCTTTACGATATCACTCACAAAGCGGCCAACTTGTTGAAGGCTCGGCTGGAAAAGAATGAGTCGTGGAAGTCGTTCTGTCACCAGGTGGGGCAGACAAAGTTTCAAACGCAGCAAACGGAACTGGCATTTCTGGTTCCCCCGTCCCAGCGAAGCAAGGCGCGTTATATGAACCTGGAAGCCCTATTGCGGTGGGGGAGTGAGACACTGCGTCTTTTGGACGAGCGGCCGGAAGAAGTCCTGCGCCACGTGACCGGCGAGCGATTGGAGGAGAAGTTCGGATGGCTGCGGCAGTACCGTCCAGCACTGCGCCAATGGTCCGAGTATCAAGTGCTTCTCTCTCACTGCGTGGACGAGATTCGCGGCCGTGGTTATTACCAGGCGGCAGCCTACCAAGTCGCCTTGCGACTTCAGCCACACGTCCGAACCGATGCCGGTCGCCTGTTGAAGGACGAACTACTCACATTCGTCACGAGAGAATCCGCTTCGCTGCGCCCTAAGGAACGTCTGCCGGGAAGCAGCGAAGTTTTGGAATCGACATTTGGCCGACTGAAGGCCATCTCTGGCGATCATCAAACGGGAGGCTTCACGAGTTTGCTGCTGAGCATTGGAGCGCTCGTAAGTCGCCTCAATCGGAACACCATCTACGACGCGCTGGTCGCCGTTCCGTGGAAAAATGTCTGTCACTGGATTGAAAAGAACCTTGGTCAAACACACCAATCCAAACGCCGAAAGGCCTATCAGAAAACCAAAGACAAATGCGCAACAGAACCGGCGTGAACGAAAAACCCCTGCAATACAGGGTTTTCAACACCCCAGCCTCCGGGTGAGCGTGATCGCGGGCGATGATCTCCTGGCATCGATCCCGCAATCGCTCCTCATCCCACTTGATGGATTCCAGAAATCGTTGTAACGTTCGGACGCAACAACCAAACGTCAACGCAATCGCTTCACAGTTCTTACGCTGAAGATCAGAGAGTTGCCCTTGCACGTACAACCGTAACAACTGCCGACCGCTAAGGCTTTCGAAACACATGTTGAACATGCTCAAAAACGATGTCACCATCGCACCGACATTCTTGAGCTCTTTCAAAGTCATCATGGCGATCCTCCGTGAGTCCGTGTGACTGTTTGCACACGGAGGATCGCCTTTTAATGCGTTCTTGGGAACTCCAATCTGATTCAGAGCTTACAACCGAAACTGGCGCTGTCCAACTAGGCAACGGGCATGTAATGTTGACCACAATTATTGGGATCGGAAAGTCTATTCAAGACGAATGGATTGAACTTGGTCGAAGAATGTTCGGAAATATCTTTTCGGTTCCGTAGGCCGGTGGTCAAATTCAGCGAAAATGCGATAAAAAGGCTTATTTAAATAGGGCTTTCGCCATATCTTGCAACGCCCTCGGCGTTTCAACACTTTCTAGATTTTCCGGTATTATCCAAGGTACCTGTGACAAGGAACAATGTGGCACGGAACGAGATCAACCCAAGAATCTTTTGATACAATTCCCGCTCCTGCACAATAGTCAAATCCAAGTAGAAAATAAAGTAGAATGTCCCCTGGTCTCCCCCTTTGTTTTCCCCTAAATCGCCGAGGACGCTGTTTGGCTACGACGCCCACCCGCTTGTCGACGACAACGCGATAAATACTCTTGTCAGGCGAATAGCACCCATCTCGAATAACTCAATTGCTTTCCCAGGCAATACCCTCAGCGAGCATGTCGATAGAAACTTCGCAAACGATTCTTCCTCATACTTATTTACGCGATGAAGCACGAGCCTTTCGCCTGCAGCGATACTGCGAGTCTTGCCTTCTGGATCCAATCGCGGATTGACTCGCCATGCCGCCTTGGTCTCATAAACAAATGAGTATCCGACGCCTCGAAGCACGCCATGACAAATGCGATCATTTTCGATTTTAAAGCTACGCAATGAATCAGCGGGATCGAATTCGGACCCAGCGTGGGCATCGTCATCGTTAACAGGGCAAAGAATATTCCGCTTGCCAGAAACTAAATGCCGAGGCGTATACAGCATCATCTTATACTCATTAGCATCATATGGTTCAAATAAGCCATCTTGTACTAGCGAAGATTCTATGAGAAACACGAAATCTCGCTTCCCCATCGCGTCGATTGCATTCTTCATAAATTCTCGCTCTCGATTGTTGTGATTTCCAATCACATTTCCGAGGAGGGTAATCACGACAAGCGAGTCAGTGGAGAAGAAGTTGTCCACTCCCATCTTTGACATGACATCAGATGC
>JANXOO010000606.1 GCA_025353525.1 Schlesneria sp.
ACTGGTCCGGACTCAGAGCCGGATTGCCAGGTCGCGAGGGCTGCTGGGCGTACGAGTGAATTCAATCCTGTCCGGGGAAACTCGATCAGGCTGCGAACTAATCAAGCTCGTCATCATCCAAGGTAAGAGCCGTATGCGGTAGTTCCGCACGTACGGATCTGTGCGGGGAGGTGGCCCGTAAGGGCCATCCCTACTGCGATGCGACTGGCCAGGTCCTACCCTGTACGAAACTTTCATTCGCTACAATCCTCCGGCTTGCGCTGGCGCACCCTGACCCCTTTGTTTTCTTCATTTTCCCGTGGCCTGTACACATCACTCTTCAGATAACGCCATGAGTTTACAGTACAATGCCTCGACATCTTCACTTGGGACAATTCCATGCCGTTTACCAAGATCGAAGATTTCAACTAGACATTCAATTGCAGAATCTCGGTCGTCAAGTCTGTGATAGCGTTCCGCCTGAAAATAAAGACTGTGTTGTAGGTATGTGATTTCGCCTGGCAAGAGTTCTGGGAAACGGTCGTAGTCCCCAGATTCAATCTCTACCCGCGTACGCGCAATGTCGCGCCCCTGAATTCGGCTCGCCTCAGAAAGATCCCCACGTGCTTCAAAAATCGCGATCCATGCATGAGTAAATGTGGAGATCGACTCGTCGGTCGGCAAACCCAATAATTCACTCAGCCGTGTTGCGAGTTGACGGGCTTGCTCAGATTTCGAGTCGAGGAGGTAATCGACCAATTTTCCCGTCATTTTGTTAATTTCATCACGTGTTGGCACCATTAAATCATTTCTCTCCAAGGATGGCCAGTTGTTTCAGGCGAATCCATTGTTGTTCGGTAAGCTTACCCAAGATCAATTTAAAATCTGCAGGCCTCATTTTAGCCTTTAGTGAATTCAATTGTTGGGTCGCCTTTTCCAGGGCAGCTTGTTTTGCATCAAGCCCGAGTCGCAGTGTATCTTGGGCATCCCGTGCGCGAGCCTGAGCGGCACCGCTGTTTTCAGATCCGCGTCCATGGCTTTTGTGCTTCCTGCCTCCTCCGGGACCTTGGCTTGGAGCGACATTGCGGCTGGTGTCGTAACTCCCGCTCTTCCCGTCCTCTCCTGTTGTAGTGGCCTTGTAGGCGTTGTTTGCGTTGTGGACGAGCAGCGGGAGTTTGCCCTTCGTCTCGCTGACGTAGTACGTGTGGTCGGTGTCGACGCTGAAATTGTAGACGAATATCCCCAGTGGATGCGAGTCTTCTCGCAAACTTGTCAGAGTCTGGATCTGGCCGTTGGGGCCCGCGAAGGTGTCGCCGGGCGTCAGCCATTTCGCCGGGCGGAATTCGTTGCGATTGACGAGCCAGAACGGGTGCTCCCCGGTCGTTTGCAACGTTTGTGTTTCACCCGACTCGTCCGTGAATTCCAGAACTTGCAGCGCGAACGCGACCCGCCGGAATATTTGAGTCACGCGGCGGAGCGTGACTGTGTCGCCGAATTCTTCGCGAGCCAGAACGGGATCGCCGACCTTCAGATCTTCGATGTTCCGCGTCGTGTAATGGACCACGCCATCGTCGTCGACTTCGCTCGCCACGGCGATCTGAGTTCCCGCCACGAAGCATTTGATCATCTTCATCAGTTCGGCAATCGAGATCTCTTTGATCAGGTCGACGATGAACGTCGTCATGAAGGGAGCCGCGTTGGCAATCTCGGATTCGTACGTTACTCCGTCGAGTTCCGATTTGATGGCGGACAGTTTCAACAGAATCTCGGCAACTTCTTTACCGGTAAAGAGGGCTCCGGCGATCAGCGTCAAACCCGCCTTGCAAGCAGGGCCAGCGCGCACACTGGGGAATCTTGGCTGAATAGGTAGCTTGCGCTTTGATGTCTGATTCGCTACTTTCCTGATCGGGTTGGATCGAGCGATTCAGGGAGGATTGTCATGGCGCGATTGAATGCAGAAGAGATTCG
>JANXOO010000608.1 GCA_025353525.1 Schlesneria sp.
ACTGGTCCGGACTCAGAGCCGGATTGCCAGGTCGCGAGGGCTGCTGGGCGTACGAGTGAATTCAATCCTGTCCGGGGAAACTCGATCAGGCTGCGAACTAATCAAGCTCGTCATCATCCAAGGTAAGAGCCGTATGCGGTAATTCTGCACGTACGGATCTGTGCGGGGGGCGGTCAGCAATGACCGTCCCTACCGCGAGACTCATTGAAAGTTGATGCGGTTCTTTTTATCATGCATTGATGCCACGTGCCCAACGAGTTGACGAAGCTGGCGGGATTTATCATGCCCTGAATCGCGGGAACGCGCGGGCCAAGATTTTCCGTAAGGATGCCGATTTCGAGGCGTTTGAGCGGATCCTTGCGGAAGGACTGCTTCGATACGATGTGCAGCTGTTTGCGTACCAGTTGATGCCCAGCCACTGGCATCTGGTGTTACGCCCCAATCAAGATGGCCAAATGAGTCAATTCCTGCGTTGGGTGACAGCGACGCATACGATGCGGTTTCACGCTCATTACCACACGTCAGGTCAGGGGCATGTTTATCAAGGGAGATTCAAGAGTTTCCCGATGCAGGATGATGATCACTTTCTGACAGTCTGTCGGTACGTCGAGCGCAACGCGTTGCGAGCGAAGCTTGTTCAGCGTGCGGAAGATTGGAGGTGGGGCTCGCTTTGGCGTTGGCGGCAGCCCCGTGAGCCAACCCCCGTGCTATTGTCCCCGTGGCCGATTCCTCGGCGTCCAAATTGGATTGACCGCATCAACGAAGATCTTTCCGAACCCGAATTGACCGCAATCCGCCGATGCGTGAAACGAGGGGCTCCCCTCGGCGACTCGGACTGGGTCGATGCCACCGTTCGACGCTTCGGCTTAGAGTCAACTCTACGCCCTCGTGGCCGACCTCAAATCAGGCCACTTCCAAATAGCGAACAACCCAGAACTCCAACTAAAGAGTCCTGACCCCTTTGTTCTCTTCAACAATTCGGTAAAACGACCTGAACCACCCTCAAATCCCTACACCGTTAATTCGGCAAAAATTGCGATCACAATTCGGTCGGGGACACCTCAAGTCAGATTTCCTCCAACAATTGACCCCGCAATTGACATAAACGAGTCCTGACCCCTTTGTGTTCTCCAGAAGGAATAATCGATTGCCGCGAACGTCTTGGAGGACTGCTGAACTACTACACTCGTCGTGCTGCTTTATTTCGTCGCCGGTGCAATAGAGGCTGATGAATGCCAACTCATTCGACATTGATCGCATGAATCACTGTCGGTGCGCGCACGCCTCGCGAAAACGACGAAAAACTACCCAAAAAATCCCCGCCATCCAGCACGCCTCGGCCTCCACGAGCCGAGTTCGTGCTGGATTTTTCTCTCTTATCCCCAGTTTTCAAAGATCATTCGCTACGTTTGAGTTTTTTGACCACACGCCTTCAAGGCGATGGCCCCGGCGGCGTTCAAACCCTGAGAAAAAAGGACGGCTTCAAAAACTGTGTCCGGTGAGTTCGATCCCACTTTTTGCCAAGGCTTCCGCACGGGATGAAAGGCAAGCGCCATCAAATGTGCTTGGATGTGTCTTTTTGATCCACCGGCAAAGCTCGTTGAACCAGTTCACAAACTCGCCACTCTTTTCGACAACACTGCCGTCCGGTCGTTGTGCCTTGTCTTCAATGTGAAGTCGCCCCATGCTGAGTCGTTGATCGACCCGCTTAGATCGCATCACGTTCACGACTTCCGATTGCATGAAATCCACACAATAGCATCCTCCGTGAACTTCAAAATACTCGACGTGGGGTTTGGGAGAAGTTGACCGATTCCAAAGGATGCACCCTTCGCCCAGCCTGCGTCCAGCGAGTGAACGAAACGCAGGGAATTCCTCGCCGACCTCTTTTTCAGATGTTTGCGGCAAAATTACGACATCGCCTGCGGATCGAATGAAGTCGATAAACTCGTCTTCATCTTCCTCTGTCATATAGAAGCGAATCTGCCTTCCCATGAGCATTCCTTATGGCTGTATCACGCCGGAACGATTCACATCAACGAATCGAATCGTGGTGTTTGGATAGTTGCGAATGTCTGGGGAAAAGATGATGTCATCCAACGCATTGCGTTCACGAATGATTGGAACTCTTGGATCACTCTTGATTGTTTGGCCAACCTGAATGATTTCCGTCTCACCCGTAACCGGATTTCGACCAACGATGTCGGCAAAGCGTTTCTTTCCAGAACCAAGGCTTCCCGGACTGAAGGGAACTTCCGTGCGAATCTGAGTGAATCCCCGTGACTGCAAATCGGCGACGACTTCTGATGCCTTAACTCTGGTAGCAGCATTGCCCAATCGACCACCGGGATTGGGAACCCCACTGTTTGGAGCATCATCACCAAAAACAGCATCGTAGCCTTTGGTATAGGCATTTGTCGAACCGGCAAACCCGCGTCGTCGGATGCCAATTCGCTGGAATTCTCCCATCATCCCGGGGGCGAAGATGCTTCGTCGGTCGAGTGTGAATTGGTATCGCTGATGGAATCCCAGGCCGAATGAGAT
>JANXOO010000643.1 GCA_025353525.1 Schlesneria sp.
TCCGGTGCAAGTGCTGTCGAAGTCGGAGTTTGCCCGCCTGCTCCTTATCTGGTTCCGGTGTCCGAAGCCGTTCGCGGGTCGCACGTGATGCTCGGCAGTCAGAATGCGTCCAGTGAGAAGCCCGGAGCATTCACCGGTGAAGTTGCTATCGAGATGTTGCTGGATGTCGGATGTCAGTGGGTCATCCTTGGACATAGCGAACGGCGTCAGTTTTTTGGCGACACCGATGAAGTCATCAACAAAAAGGTACTCGCGGCACTCGAACGAGGGCTGAAGGTCATTTTCTGTGTCGGCGAAATGCTCGACGACCGCAAGTCGGGTCGGACGGAAGCGGTACTCGAGACTCAGATGACCAGGGGGCTACTTGATCTGACCGCCGAACAGATGAGTCGCGTTGTGATCGCGTATGAACCTGTGTGGGCGATCGGAACCGGCGTGACGGCATCTCCCGAGCAGGCCGAAGAAACACATGCGTTTCTTCGGAAATGGCTTGTTCAACGGTTTGGTCAGGCAGTCGCAGACGCGACCAGAATCCAGTATGGTGGCAGCGTCAAGGGCGAAAACGCCAAAGAACTGCTGTCAAAACCGAACATCGACGGTGCTCTGGTGGGCGGAGCCAGCCTGAAAGCCGACCAGTTCATGGCGATCATTACCGCCGCTCGTGAAGTCACGAAGTAGTTTTTGTGGAAAGACGACGACACCCGGAACTCGTCGGATGGGTGTTCCAACGACCGGGATTCAGTCTGCAGGCTGTTTTCCGCACGCGGCCAACCGACACGAGTGTCACAAAGTCGATTGAAGGAAAGAAGGCGATCACATGATCTGGTTCTCTTACGTTCTGATGACGTTGCTGATGTTTTTTGGGCTGTTTCTGATCGGATTGATTCTTCTCCAACGCGGACGCGGAGGCGGATTGGCCGGAGCGTTCGGGGGCATGGGTGGACAAAGCGCATTTGGAACAAAAGCGGGCGATGTCTTCACCAGGATTACAATCGGTGTCGCTGCAGCATGGATTCTGTTGTGCGCCGGAAGCGTCGTTGCACTTCACAATTCGAGCAGCACCCGATTTAAAGGGGCTGACGACAAAATCGATGCTGCTGCCAAAGCGGACAAAGAGAAGGCCGAATCCCGGCGCGGTGACGATGACGACGAAGACCTGAGCCTTCCCGTTGAGCCCGCGAGAACACTCGACGGAGCCGCTCCTGCTGTTCCTGAAAACAATTCAACACCGTCAACCCCTGCGAAGCAGGATCCTGACGACGGAGCGAAAACCGACTTACCGAAGCCGGCAGACCCCGAAAAACAGCCTCAGCCCGCGGCCCCGGCCGACCCAAAGGTCGAGTCCAAACCTGACGACGCGGCGAAGACCGATAGTACAACGCCCGCCCCTGCTGTTGAGAAAGCCGCAGACAAGCCTGCAGAAACAGCGCCAGGTGTGGAAGAAAAGCCTAATCCGTAAGCTCATTTGTCGACGGAGTTTGTTTGTGTTGTTGAGTATGACGGGATACGGCGAAGCAGCGGTTCAAAACGAACGTGCGTACTGCCGTGTCGAAATTCGGACCGTCAATAACCGTCACTTCAAGCTGTCACTTCGTTGTCCCGACGGTTTTTTACAGCAGGAAGCGGAATTCGAGCGACTGCTCAGAGACACCATTTCGCGAGGAAGCGTTTATCTGGTACTGAAGATCGATCGTACGCACGATGCGGCCGGGCCGAAGATCAACACTGAATTGCTCAAGTCCTACTGGCGGCAACTGAACGATGTTTGCAAGGATTTGTCGGTCCCGCCGCCTGATCCGGCAAGATTGCTGATCGTACCCGGTATTTTGCAGGATGATACTTACGATAGCACGCTTGTCGAAACCTTGTGGCCGCTGGTGGAACAGGCCGTAAAATCGGCCGCGAATCATCTGCAGGAATTCCGCAAGAAAGAAGGTGAAGCGACCGGCGGCGAACTGTATCAGTTGTGCGGCGCAATCGGGAAAGTGCTGGAGCAGGTCGTTATCATGGCACCGCAAGTCGCTCGCGACTATCACGAAAAACTCGTGGTGCGGACGCGTGAACTTCTGGCAGGAACGGACGTGAAGATCGAGCCTGCCGATGTCCTGAGGGAGGTTGCACTATACGCCGACCGATGCGATATTCATGAAGAAATCACACGTTTAAAAAGCCATATCAATCAGTTTCTGACTCTGATCGAACGAGGTGACTCACCCGGACGAAAACTCGATTTTCTGTGTCAGGAAATGTTTCGCGAAGTGAATACGATCGGCTCGAAAGCAAACCACATCGGTTTGTCGCATGCCGCTGTAGAATTGAAATCGAGCATCGAAAGAATTCGCGAAATCGTGCAGAATGTGGAGTGACGCATGGTTTCGCGTGCCGGTCGTAACGAATTTCAGATCCTCGTCCTGTCGGGGCCCAGTGGCGCTGGCAAGACGACGATTGTCGATCGGTTGATTTCCGAGTCCTCGGTGCCGCTGATCAAGGCGATTTCGGCAACGACTCGGCCGCAGCGTGAAGGCGAAGTTGCGGGGACGGCTTACTATTTTATGACGACGGAAGAATTCGTGCAGCGTCGGGATCGCGACGAGTTTTTGGAAACTGCCGAGGTTTTCGGAGCGGGGTATTGGTACGGAACATTAAGATCAGAGATCCAGCGGGCAAAAGACGCAAATGGCTGGTCATTTCTCGAGGTTGATGTTCAAGGCGCCCTGAAAATTG
>JANXOO010000677.1 GCA_025353525.1 Schlesneria sp.
TCGATGTTCGAGCCCCCTTCAGGGATCGAAATCGGTCCGGTCGTTCCCTGGACCGGCATTCCGTCAGGCATCACCAATTGCCCCCGGCTGTTGACTGAAAAGACGCCGTTGCGCGTATATAGTGGTCCGGCAGGTCCCTGAACCGAGAAGAAGCCTGGCCCATCCAGTGCGACATCCAGCTTTCCACCGGTGTGTTCCAGAATCCCGGGCGCGAAGTCGGTGTGCAACGTTGTTGCCGGGCCTTGCAACTGGTCGCGTTGCCCGATGTTGTCGAACCGCAAAATTTCGCGCCGATACCCCGGCTTCATTGCGTGACTGAGGTTGTGCGCGGTGACATCCTGCTGTTGCGATGTTGCCTGCATTCCTGCTGCCGCACTGTAGAGTCCGCGAATCACTATTCACCTCGATGATCTGAGTCGTGATTTTGATCACACCGGCAATCATTGCCGAACGTGTCCGCAGAGCTGCTTTGATTCTCTGCCTCTGACTAGCATCGGACATTTCCGGCAATATCAATTAGTCGCAAGATGCGAGCCATGCCGACTTCTCCCAAATTCCCGGCTTTGCGGGTTGTACGAATTGCTGTCTCGGCAGGTATGACCTGTAACGACTGTGACGGTCGGCAAACTCACCCGAATCCCCCTGGATTCCCCAATAGGAATATCGTTGAAAACTGCGTTCAATATCGAAGGGTCCTTCGATCCGGGTGGCACCGGTTTTGACCGGGTTATCGACGGTATCGCGTCCGCTGATTGAAACGTTGCCCGATGTTCGACGTTAATGAGACTTGGGGATCCATCAGTCCAAAACACGGGATTTTGTGATGCTTTCGGGCTTGTCTTCAGCCGCATCGGCATTGAACGCTTTCCAGACTTCGTTGGACAATTCGGCGAACAATCTGGCTAACATTAATACGACGGGCTTCAAGCGAAGCGTTGTCGGTTTCGAAGACCTTCGATACGCGGGACCCACCAATCTTCAAGTGGGTACCGGAGTTAAAGTCGGGTCTATTTCACCTCGCGGGTTTGCACAGGGTCCCATCGAAACGACAGGTCGAAACCTGGATGTGGCGATTAATGGTCCAGGACTTTTGATCGTCCAGCAAGCAAACGGAACGCTGCGATATACGCGCGATGGCAGCTTGCAGACGGATAGCACCGGTCGACTGGTCACTTCCGCCGGAAATATCGTACAGCCGCCGATCACGATTCCGCCGAACGCATCGTCGATTACGATTGGGGCCGATGGCACCGTATCCGTGATCGTGAATCAGGCGACAACGCCAAAAGTGGTCGGTCAGATTCAGCTTGCCCGCTTCGTGAACCAGGAAGGATTGCTCAGCGAACCGGGGAATCTTTACAGCGAGACAATCGCATCAGGCCCACCCACGGTGGGCGCTCCGGGAACAAATGGACTTGCCCCGTTGCAACAGGGCAGCCTCGAACAATCGAACGTCGATGTGACTCAGGAATTGACGAAACTCGTTTCGGCCCAGAAAAACTACGCAGCGAACGCGAAGTCGATTGTGACGCAAAACCAGTTGATTGCATCGACACTTGGCCTGATCCAGTAAGGCATTCGGCCATTTCCGGTGATGACAACGCCGTATGAAAAAAGGCCCTGCCCGCAATCAATTGCAAGCAAGGCCTGAATCAGGGTGACTAACCGGGCTCGAACCGGCGACATCCAGAACCACAATCTGGCGCTCTACCAACTGAGCTATAGCCACCGCATTTGTGTCGACACGATTGTATCGACGCCAACCCGCGATGCAAGTGCGGGGCGGGAAGCGAATTCCCGCTATATGCGTTAGCGCTGCCTGAAATGACGCCTGAACCAAAAGGCCGATCTCTGACGCGGCTGCGACTTTGACGGTGGTTCCGCCCGATCCGCAGAATTATACCTCTGACGTACACTTCGTCCGTTGTCGTGTGCGGAAAAAAGATTGCAAAAACCCGATGTCGGGAATTTTGTCAGGGAACCGATGGCGAGTCGCGTGTGTCGATCCTATACTGAGTTTTTGATATCCCGAGGAAAGACGCATGACCGCCGTATCAACAAATCAACCGCTGCAGGATGTCCACGTTCGTGAGACAGTTCCACTCGTTTCGCCGCGCTATCTGAAACAGGAAGAAACGATTTCGGATGCCGCAGTAAAAACGGTCATCGATGCCCGCGAGTCGATCAAGCGAATCCTGACAGGTGCCGAGTCCCGAATGATCGTAGTGGTCGGCCCCTGTTCGATCCACGATCATGTTTCGGCTCTGGAATATGCCCGACGGCTGAAAGATGTTGCCAGCCGCGTCGAAGACAAAATTCTGGTCATCATGCGGGTGTATTTCGAGAAACCCCGGACGACCGTCGGGTGGAAGGGATTAATCAACGATCCGCACCTGAACGATACGTTCGACATCGGAACGGGATTGAGGATTGGCCGCCGCATCCTGCTGGAAGTAGCCAATATGGGGCTGCCCGCTGCCACCGAACTGCTCGAACCGATCACTCCCCAGTACATCGCCGACCTGATTGCACTGACGGCGATCGGTGCGAGAACAACGGAATCGCCGACGCACCGGCAAATGGCCAGTGGCCTTTCGATGCCGGTCGGATTCAAAAACGGAACGGATGGAAGCTTGCAAGTGGCAATCGACGCGATGCTGGCTGCCCGGTCCCAGCACAGCTTTCTCGGAATCGACAGCGACGGTCAGACTTGCATCGTGAATACCAAAGGAAACCCGTGGGGCTTTCTCATCTTGCGTGGCGGTCGATCTGGCCCCAATTACAGCAGTGACAGCCTGGCCGACAGCCTGAAACGACTGGGCGCCGCTAAACTTCCGACTCAAATGATGGTTGACTGCAGTCACGCAAATTCCAACAAAGATTACCTGCTGCAACACGTCTGCTGGGATGATTGCATCGCACAGCGATTAGCCGGAAATCGAAACATTGTCGGCCTGATGCTCGAAAGCAACTTGAATCCGGGCAACCAGACGCTGACGCACGATCTGTCAGCGCTTCGATACGGGGTATCCATCACCGACGGCTGTATCGGTTGGGACGAGACCGAGCGGTTGATCCTTTCAGCTCATGAACAACTTTCTGCAGAAAAGTAGCCCAAAGCGGTGCAATGAAAAGGTCACATGTCGTTACCCGGCTTTAACGCTCTGTACCAATTGGCGGATCATCTTCCGGCACCACTGAGTGTCGTCGCTGCAGGCGGAGCCGACCGAACGGTTCTTGAAGCATTGAGTATCGCCCAGCGACGCGGCTGGGTCGAACCGGTCCTGACAGGTTCGGTGAAGGACATCCGGTCACTCGCCAATGACCTTGAGATTGATCTGGAAGACTTTCGGTTAATCGACACCGATAACCCTGCCGGGGCTGCGGTCGCGGAAGTCAGGGCGGGACGAGCCCGCGTACTGATGAAGGGCCAGATCGCGACGCCGGATCTGATGAAAGCCGTTCTGTCGCGAGACTCTGGTCTGCGAACCAGTCGCTGCATCTGTCAGGTCGTTCTGATGGAGATTCCCCGTGATTCGAGACAATTTCTGCTGTCAGATACCGGGATCACGATTCATCCGACACTCGAACAAAAGGCGGACATTCTTCAAAGTCTCGTCGAAGTGGCCTCCGCGCTCGGGACAGGAGCCGAAGGCGAAGTCCCTCGAATTGCGGTGATGTCCGCGACGGAAAAGCCGACGGATCCGATGCCGGATACGCACGAGGCATCCGAACTGGCTCGTCGCTTTCGCGATGACCAGAACTCAAAATGCATCGTACAGGGTCCGCTTTCTTTCGATCTCGCGTATGCATCGGATGCGGGCGAGAAAAAACGGATTGACGGAGCGGTTGTCGGTGCTGCCGACGGGATGCTGTTCCCCAATTTGTTGTCCGCAAATCTGACGGTGAAAGCGATCATGTACACGGCGGACTGCCGATTCGGCGGCGTCTTGTGCGGTGCCGCCTGCCCGGTTGTCTTTATGTCCCGTGCGGATTCGACCGAGACTCGACTCAATTCACTGGCTCTGACATTGCGAACACTGACATCGAAGCAAACTGGTTCCGACAATTCGGGAACTGTCGACCTGTTGGACGCGTCTCGCGGACTCAAATGAGTCTTGTCGTTCGCGATTCGGAAGATTGAAACGATACCACGCGCGGTCTGGTTTGACATCATTGAGGAATCCCGCGACCCCTGGAAAATGCCACGGCGACGGTGGTTTCGCTTTGAACGCGGAAGTGGAATTACAATCGAAGCCTCAATCTGGACCGCGAGCATTATAAAAGCTGAAACGGCTCTCGATTCAATCCAGGGTTGCGGATGGGGGGCGCATCTGTAGAATCTGTGGTTTCGAACGCCCGAATTCCGTTTCCACATTTGAAAATCGCCATCCGGTTGGTGTCTTGTGTGGAAGTTACCGCTTTTAGAATGTGAAAGAGCCTCAGTCATGCCGTTGTCGCGAAGTACCCTCGAACGCCAGTTGCAAGCCGCCAATTCGGACTTGGCAAAGTACAGCAAGTCTCTGCAGGAAAAGGGTTTAACGGAAGCCGAATGCAAGAAAAACGCACAATGGCGGAAGCTCAATGCGGGAATCAGGACGGTGCGCCGCCGCCTTCAGGCGGTCGCAGAAACCGAAGCCAATAACGCGGCAGTCGTCCAAAGAAAAGCCGAACGAATGGCCGCAGCCGGATCTGCAGCAGAATAGTAACGATTTGCGATTGCCGGTTTCAGGCAGAATTCTCGTCGAGCGAAGGTTTTTTCGCTCGTAGAATTCGCTGATTTTCGCCAGTTCGCATTTTTTCCGGAGAGGTGGCAGAG
>JANXOO010000730.1 GCA_025353525.1 Schlesneria sp.
GTTTAGCGAAAACGCCTGTGCTGCTTCACCTTCCGATCAACCACGGCATTCTACCCTTTCCACGATTTGCTTTCAATTCCACGGGTTTTTCCAGTGTTGCTGCAATTGCTGCTGCAAGTCACCACCTTCTCCTCCAGTATGTCGCCAGAGGTTGCCGCTACTTTCTCTTTTATTACTTGCTGATTACTCATTCTCAACTGGTCGGTTTCTTGCGGGACTGCCGCTTGGTTGCTTTCTTTTTCATACCCTTCTGCATGGTCGGAGGCGTGTTCGACCTCAACGGGGCATTCGGGTCACCTGCCATGAACAAGTGCTGAATTGCAAAGGGGAGCACTTGGCCGTTTCGGCGATGCTTGGTTTCTCGAACCCGGTCATCTCCAGGGCGTCCGATTGACGCTTGGAAGCCACCAGGAGCGTCCATTCCCAGGTCACGGAGATTTGCACGGACGTTGCCTTCAACACCGGCGATCGCCCCTGCAACGTCGCCATTCAGAACGAAGGCAAGCATGCCGCCATTCCGAACGGAGTTTGCGTATTGCCCGCGTACAAAGCGAAACATCCCGAATCGCACATACTCGACAAAGTACGGACGAACCCCGTCTTCTCCCCGTACGTTGATCCTTTTGCACTCAAGGCAAAAGTAAATGTCCTCTCTGGGCACTGGCGGTGAGAACACGATGTCCATACGCCCCTGATCCTGATCGGCAGCCGGGTCGAGTTCCACCAACTGGGTGTCGATGCGAAATGGGAGGTCGCATCGGTTTCGAGATTGACGTAACGCACGACAAAGGGATTCCGAAACGGTGTCTTCGAGTTCGTTCCCCGCAGGTGGTGGCATTGCCTCCCAGGTCCCGACGACGAGTTCAAGTATCTGAGGCATCTGAGATTCGATGAAATCGTCCCAGTTATCCGGCGAGCCGAAGTGCATTATGCTTCACCCTTCGGAGATCGCATCAGTATGGTGCCAGCGATCTCGTCGGCATCATTCATCGCGGCGGTTTGTGTCCAAAATCGCTGACCGATTGGCTTGACCATGTACAAACGATTGTTGTCGAACACCATGACTCCGCGCACCACATCGAGTGTTGCGTGCTTGCGTGGGATCGCTTTGCGAACGAGATCAAGGAGTCGGATGAGATTGGTGTCGGTATCGGGCATCGCGTTGTTTAGGTCGGCGCGTTTAACCTTCTCCAGAACTGCAATCCCCACTCCGAGCAACCCGGAACCTTGAACGTAGCCACGCACCGCGAATGAGCCTGATTTAGCCCAATTGTTCAGCATTTCGCATACACGGTCACGGTATGCTTCTTGCTGCGCTCGGGTGGCAGGAATCAGCGTTGGAACCAGCGGTCGGGCACGAGTCGGGCGTGTGCTGTCGATGGTGACGCGGATCGTATCATCGATCAGCGCCTTTTCAGCGGGGAGTATGTCGAAATACTCTTCAATGAGCGGCTCGATCTTGGCGCTGGCGGCCCGCACGATCCCGACGCGATCTGCCATGTCGCTCTCGGCGCGTTTGGCCACATCTCCAACGAGTTTTGCGACTTCTCGAATGATGTGCCGACTTCGTTTAGGATCGGGCAACTGTTCTGGGGGCGGAAACGGCAAACGAAGTATCTCTTCTACATGAACTTCTTGCCGACTAATGCCCCAGTTTGATGATGTGTGAAAAAGAAAGTAGCGAGCCAGCGATGTTCTAAGAAATGCAGCCAGGAAGGCTAACTTATCATTGTCCTCCTCTGGGCCGTGTATTCCTCGAACCGCTTCGAGAAACGAGACGTCGCAACTCACAAACGCTGCTTGACTGAATCCCTTCGTAAAGAGAACATGAGGCGCGAGGAATACCTCTGGTGCCTGATGATTTCGGCGCACCTCGATCGTTCGGGACGCGAGTTTCTCGCACTCTGACTCGATCAAAACGAGATCGATCGAGGGAGACGATGTTGAGATAAAATTGCGTGTCGGCAACTGATAAAAGGTCTTCGTATTCTCAGGGTCGGTGTCTCCGAAAAGTCGCAGACCAGTTGCGATGCACCACGGCTTGTCTGAAGAATCTGTAGTTTGTCGAACCACATCTCTTAGTCGTGGGTATAAAGCTAATCTATCAAGGAGTCGTACATCTCGCGCTGTGGCCCAAAATCGCTGCTTCCACACTTGTGGAGCATCTGGACCATCAAGGTCTTTTAATACTTCTCCAACGGTGAGTGTGGATCGATCCTGCGGTGCGATGGTGATGACTTCGGCCTTCGTCACAGTCCAGTCGGCCTTCGGCCCCCAGTATTCGATGCGATGAGCGGTAGTAGCAGGCGCATGTTTGCGGTAACTCACAACGAGAGCGGGATGGCCAGCCTTCTCAAAAAGAAACCGTTGAAAGTCGGCGAGATTCAGAACTCGGTCAATTGCGTGTGATCGAACCCATGCTTTC
>JANXOO010000761.1 GCA_025353525.1 Schlesneria sp.
ATCCGGTCTACCAGAACCTCGAAGGCCACGGCTCGCCTACCTACCTTAACGGGCCCGCCAATGATATCCCACCAGAACCCGCATCACGCGGATACGATTCCGCCGCAAACCGACCGGCCAAACGAAGTGCACACGCCGGGATCGCCCGCATCGGATCATTCTCGCCAGCTCCACCGCTCAACGCCGAAGTGGATTCGAGGAGCCGTCATCGCGGGATTGGCGGTCGCGGGATTACTCGCATGGCCCCTTCTGAAATCCGGCTGGTCTCTGGTAGCGAGCTCGATGGTTCGGAATACGGATCAACTGGAGGGTCTGGTGAGGGAGACGGCGAAGAAGGGGATGTTCCAGATAACCGTCGTCGAGAAGGGCGCGATCGACAGTATGAAGAACGCAGTCCTGACGAGTAAGGTCGAAGGACTGGCGACCATTATTTCTATCGTTCCCGAGGGGACACCGGTCAAAACCGGGGACCTCGTCTGTGAACTCGATTCGTCTCCCTTGACTGACAAGGAAACCCAGCAAGAGATTGCCGTCGAAAAGTCGAAAGCATCCTTTGCACAGGGACAGGAAGACCTGAAGATCCAGGTTGCACAGAACGAGAGCGATATTGCCGCGGCGAAGTTAAAGCTTGAGCTGGCAGAAATCGACCTGCGAAAATTCAAGGAAGGCGATTTCGTCCAGCAAAAGAACGATCTCGAAAGCCAGATCAAACTGGCCGAAGAGAACCTTTCGCGAGCCCAGGAAAGTTACGAATACATTCAGCGACTGGCGAAGAAGGGCTACCGGACCCAAAACGACATCGAATCCGAACGGATTGCGGTCGAGACGCAAAAGATTAACGCGGAACTCGTTCGCGGGAAGATGCGAGTCCTGGTCGATTTTACCGAAGGCCGTACGCTCGCCGAACTCAATGCCAATCTGAACGAGTATCAGCGGGAAATTGAACGGACGGAAAGCAAGACGCGATCGGCACTCAGCCAGAAGTCTGCGGAACTCCACGCACGGGAGCTGACGTATGGTGTCGAAGCAAAGAAGCTGGAACGCCTGCGAGCTCAAATCAAAGCCTGCAAAATCTACGCGACTCAAGACGGTCAGGTCGTTTATGCCAATACTCGTGACGGTCGTGCGGCCGAACAAGTGCTGATCGACAATGGCGTCGGTGTTCGCGAGCGGCAGGCGATCATCAACCTGCCCGATCTCGACTTTATGAAAGTCACCGCACGCATCCACGAATCCCGCATCAAAAACGTCAAGCCCGGGATGACGGCGATCGTCAAAGTGGACTCGGATCCGAACGTGATATTCCACGGAGAAGTCGACTGGGTGGCTTCGGTGCCGAGTTCGACCGGCGGATTCGGGAATACGGCCAAGGAATATGAAGCGGTGATCAAACTGACCGATGAGACATCCAAGGTCAACAAGCTTCGTCCCGGACTGACGGCGAACACCGAGATCCTTGTCGAACGTCGCGAAAACATTCTTCAAATACCGATGCAGGCCAACCTGACGATCGGAGCGAAGCAGTTTGTATTCGTCGTCGACGAAAAAGCGCCCGCTGGAAAAAAAATCGAACTGCGTCCCATCAAGGTCGGGCAGACGAATGCCAACTACATCGAGATTCTCGACGGGCTTGATGAAGGGACCGAAGTCGTCATGAATCCCTATTCGCATTTCAAGAAAGAGATCAGCGAACTGGAGGCGGAGCAGGCAAAACTGGCATCGAAAGATGCCGCCAATGGAATTGAAATCATACCGCACGGCAAACCGGCCGATGGCTCTGCCGCCCCGGCAGCGCCAAAGAAAACAGGTGACGCCAATGGACAACCGGCAACCTCGGAACGTGGACCAACTGGCGGCGAACGGCCGACAGGCCGCCCGCCCGGAGAAGGTCAGGCATCCGGTGAATCTCGTCCGCCAGGCGAAGGACGACCGCAGGGGTCGCCAGGCGAGGGGGGCCGACCACCCGGAGGATTTGACCCGTCTGCCCGATTCAATCAGATGGACAAGGATCAGGACGGGAAAGTCACGAAAGAAGAAGCTGAAGGGCGATTTGCCGAAAACTTTGACAGCTTCGATACGGATGCGGATGGAAGCGTCACCAAAGAAGAATTTCTTGCGGCCATGGCCAAACGAGTTGGCGGTGGCGGACGACCCCGACCTGCCGAATCGGGCGTAAACTGAGCGACCTGCAAATGTGGCCTGCCGCCGATGTTAGCCGTGGACCACGATCACCGTTGAGCCTGCATTCTGAAGATTGAAAACGATACTTATGTCCCTGGCCGCTCAACTGGTCGACCTGACCAAGTTCTATTATCTTGGTGAAAACACTGTACGGGCGCTTCGCGGCGTTTCTGCTGAATTCCCCAAAGGCGACTTCGTTGCCATCATGGGTTCGTCAGGAAGCGGCAAAAGTACGTTGCTGAACTTGCTCGGAGCACTCGACCGACCGACAAGCGGCAAATACATCCTGTCGAATTACGATGTCAGTACGCTGACCGATGACGAACTGTCCGAAATCAGAAATCGGCTGATCGGGTTCATCTTTCAGTCATACAATCTGATTGCCCAGTACACGGTGCTGGAAAATATCCAGGTTCCGTTCCACTACCGGTCCGATCGACGCATGATCGGTTCTGCAGAAATGAATCGTACAATCGATCTGGCGTCCAAAGTGGGACTGTCTGACCGGTTGGACCATCGCCCGTTTCAACTGTCAGGGGGCCAGCAACAGCGTGTCGCCATTGCACGCGCTTTGGTCAATGATCCCGAGATTATCCTCGCCGACGAACCGACGGGAAACCTGGATTCGACGACCGAGAAAGAGATCATGGAATTGTTAACAGGTCTGAATCGTGAAGGCCGCACGATCATCATGGTCACCCACGAAAACTCGGTCGCTCGCCGTGCCCGACGTCAAATTGTGATGAAAGACGGACTGATCCACAGCGAAGGTCTGTTCTCGGCCGACGGCGATGTCAAGTAGGCGTTCGCCAGGCAGCACTGGGGTCGGGTGCCACAATGCTGATGCACTGCGTTATCTTTCAGCGAACCTGCGGCAGGGAGCGACGTATTCTTCTGTCCCGCCATGTTGTTTGCCGACGAGTCATTCGGATCGATGAACCCGAAGTTTGCCGCAGTGAACGTCAATCCCGTAACTTCCAGCGTTGAGACCGCTTTCCGCGAGCGGTCTGGAACGGTAGCCTGGTGGAAAAAGTTCGCAACCTCGTTCTTTGACGCCCTCGCTGACGCTTCGGGCTACCTGAAACCTTCGCGAAGGAAAACAAGCAAAACAGAAGGGACAGGTCCAACATGCTTAACGTGTCCCTTTTCTTTCCCCTGGTCGTTCGGGCGTTGGCCCAGGGTGATGAAAACCTGGGGTTGACATGAAAAAGTGATCGGGCGAGATTTGTTACGAAGACTCACGGTTAAAGGCCAGTCGTTGCAAGGATTGGATACTCGGCGAAACACAGCAAACCCGAAACGGATTTACCCACTTTCGGATACCGCAATTTTCCGTGTCAACCCCAAGTTTTCATCACCCTGGCGTTGGCCCGGTTAAAATTCGGTTTTTCCAGCGAGTGCCACAATGTTAGCCGCGTTTCTGCGAATCGCCGGCCTGTTCCTGATCGCGGTTCCCTTGACCGCGGCGGAACCGACCAGGCCCAATATTTTACTGATCGTCGCCGACGACATGGGATTCTCGGACGCTGGCTGTTACGGCGGCGAGATCGCGACGCCCAACCTGGACCGACTCGCGAACAACGGCTTGCGCTTCACGCAGTTCTACAACACCGCCCGGTGCTGGCCCTCGAGAGCGTCGATCCTCACCGGGTACTACGCCCAGCAAGTTCGCCGGGACAGCGTGCCGGGTATCAAAAGCGGCACCGAAGGCACCCGGCCGGTTTGGGCAAGGCTGCTTCCCGAACTGCTGCGGCCGATGGGATATCGCTCGTATCACTCCGGCAAATGGCATGTCGATGGCCAGCCGTTGGACAATGGCTTTGACCATTCTTACTCGCTGGAGGACCACGATCGGCATTTCGCCCCGAAGCTGCACACCGAGGACAGCAAACGGCTGCCGGCCGTCGAACCCAAGAGTGGTTATTACTCCAGCACCGCCATCGCCGACCA
>JANXOO010000854.1 GCA_025353525.1 Schlesneria sp.
GACGCGGCGATCGTTTACACGGATGTCTGGACCAGTATGGGACAGGAAGCAGAAGCCGAAGAGAGGCAAGCGATATTCGGTCCGTACCAGGTCAACGAGAAACTGCTCAAGCTGGCTCCCAGGTCATGCCGGTTCATGCACTGCCTGCCTGCAAAGCGGGGACTGGAAGTCACCGACGACATCATCGATGGTCCACAAAGCATCGTCTTCCAACAAGCGCAAAACCGCATGCATCTTGCAAAAGGATTGCTGCTTTGGGTCCTTGAAAAAAACGTCTGATGGACAGTTTTCTTGCAACAGGATCGGGTTGTGCGGCGTCAGAGACCCGCGCATAACGTGGCCAGGCAATTGCGAAGATACAGGAGTCGACGTGAATCGGAAGCTGCTTGCATTCGACATTGAGACGGCAAAAATTGTTCCGGGTGACGACTTCAACTGGCGTCCGCATCGACCGCTGGGAATTTCGTGTATTGCCTCACTTTCATTGGATAACAACGAACCTCGAATTTGGATGACTCAGACGAATGAGGGGACTTTGGCGAAGCAGATGTCTCAAGTCGATGTCGCTGCGTTTGTGCAATTTCTTGCCGCTTCGGTCGACGACGGATTTGTCCCGCTTTCATGGAATGGTTTGGCGTTTGACTTCGATATCCTTGCTGAAGAATCGGGGATGATCGACGCATGCAAGAAGCTCGCCATGATGCATGTCGATATGATGTTTCACATTGTCTGCGAAAAGGGATTTCCCGTTGGACTCGGCAATGCCGCAGCCGGGTTGCGACTGCCCGGCAAGCTTGCGGGGGTCGAAGGAATTGATGCTCCCGTCCTGTGGGCGGAAGGGAAGCATGAAACGGTAATCGCGTACGTCGCCCAGGATGTACGAACGACGCTCGACGTTGCTCAAATCTCGGAGAAGCAGCGAACTTTTTCCTGGAAGACAAAAAAGGGAACAACGAGTTCAATGCCGCTTCCGAAGGGTTGGCTATCGGTCGAGTCCGCGTTGAAATTGGCACTCCCCGATACCTCATGGATGTCAAATCCACTGAAGCGGAGCGATTATACAAAGTGGATATCGTCACCTGAGTCGTGCGAGGGTCTCGCACAACTCAGGTGACGCCCGCGAATTTTT
>JANXOO010000893.1 GCA_025353525.1 Schlesneria sp.
TCGCAGGGGCCGGCGTGCAAGGGGGACAAGTCATCGGTGCCAGCGATGCTCACGCGGCCTACCCGGCAACTCGTGGTTGGTATCCGGCAGATCTGGGCGCCACAATTTATACCGCACTCGGAATCGACCCATCGAGCACCATTGTTGATCCGTTCGGCCGACCTCATCGCCTGAACGCTGGCAATGTGATCTCACCGCTGTTTTCTTGATAAGCCGCCCATTCGCTCCAGAACTGTAGAAAAGACGCTTGAACCTTCAAATCGACGTCTTTCCAAACGATCGCACATACGCTACAGAATTCTGCAGATCCCAATCGGACAAATCGGTGGATCAAATAACTTCGTACTCCGGGATCGGACGAATTCAGGTCATCTTTCTTCAGGTCATCTTACTGCGGATGAAACGCTAAACACTTCCAGACCTTCTTCGGTTGGCTCTCTGCGGAAACGCCGCCGCCCTTTCGGTTCCATTCGACCGGTGTTACACGATCGGTGTCGGACCAAGCGGCAAGCTTCGGGATTGGGCATCATGTAACCGTTCATGGGCAATACAGGGGACAGACCCAAATTTGCTGGCAAAACCCTCGTTGGAGACGCTTCGGGGATCCTGGCTCAGGTTTATTCGCGGCAAAAATGCGTCAGTCCGTCCCCGGCCTGTTAACGGTTATCAGTTGACAATTCTCGTGTAGACAATACTCGTTCGATGGCGAAGTTGACGGAGTCCGCTCGCATCGGGCTTGAAGTTTATCAAAACGACAACATCGCAATCTGGAAACTGGTCGTCAAAAACTTTTACATCCCATCGGTTCCCAAGTGATTCAGCGATGTATGATCCGCCCTCAACCCCATGAACCGAAACCGGGCATTCGCGCCCCAAATGTGACGATGGCGAGGCATTCGACTTGTGGCGTTGACGCGGCACGACGACCACCTGTTTGTTGGGAAAACTCGAATTGTGCTGCCGATCGGGGAGAAAACTTGTGAGATCCTCGCGAATGTCCGGGAAAACAGCCTTCCAGCAGGTGTGGTGAAAGGTGACGAAATCGGATTTGGACTCCCAGGCAATTCTTGAGGCAGAGAATTCCTGCCCATCGCTTCTTGACGGTGAAATTGAGTCGCGCTAATATCCACAGACTTGGCCGTCGGGATGGCATTTCGTCAACCGAACTTCATTACAACCGGATTTTTTTGGGAAAGTGAGCCTTCGATGACACATGTGGTGGCAGAACCCTGTTTCAACTGCAAGTACACCGATTGCGTGACGGTTTGTCCTGTAGAATGTTTCTACGAGGGCGAAGCGATGCTGTTCATTCATCCGGAAGAGTGCATTGATTGCGAAGCTTGCGTTCCGGAATGCCCTCCGGCAGCGATCTTTCATGAAGACAATCTGCCCGCCGAATGGTCAGATTACACGGCACTCAACGCCGAAATGGCTTTGAACTGCCCGGTCATCACCGAGCGCAAGGATCCAATGGGCCCGCCGATCGAAAAACACTGATCTGTCCCTTAACCGGTTTTTAGAAGCCGGGTCCGTAGCGAATCAGGTTGTAAGGCGACCGGCAGGAAAAAACTTACCAATCGCCGGATCGCTGAAAAAGGGGGACAGGCACCAGGAAGCCCTGGAGCCAGTCCCCCTTTTTTCAGCAAGCGGTCATTCATTTTCTGCCGTTCGCCTGATAGCCCGAGTCCTTGACCGATCGGCAGAGCCGTAGAAGATTGCCGGGTGTGCAGCAAACGGCAGTCGCGAAAGTGGCGACACGACGAACAACAAAGCTCTTACGCCGTGAAAACGGCGGCACCGAATAGCCGTGGGTGGCGCCTTCGCAAACCCACGGTCAATGGCCCCCAACAAAACCCCCAGGCCGCGACAGCGGCGAAAGGCTTTGGGAGGCAAACGAACCACGTCCCGTGGCTTCCGACCATCACTCAATTGCAGTCGGGGTTACTGTCGCCGCGTTCGCGGCCAGTGCCTTGTATCGCGCGATCTACCTTGGGTTTCACTTACGGCGACCCTGTTTCGTCGCTGCGCCACTGTGATTTGTTTTGCGTGTTGACGGCGATATGCTGAAGCATAACCTACACTATTACCCTGTTTCGTTGCTGCGCGACTGTGATTTGTTTTGCGTGGCCATCTGGTTCCGCAACCGTAAAAGACAAAGACCGCAATCACTGGTGTAGCGATTACGGTCTTTGTTGAATTGATGTTGTCGCGTTTGACGGGCGAGCAGCGAGACTGTCTGGCGAAACGTGATTCCGGTTCTTACTGAGATGTTGCAGGTCCGGCACAGCGAATCAGGTGATCGTGGTCGATGTAGACCACCTGGATCGATTCGTCTTCGTGCCGGAATGGCACTGGCCAATCTGACCGCTTGATCAAGTCGTAGTAGACCGTGCATTTGTAGTGACAGTGATGGAGCCGCGCCGGTCCCGCGAGCGGGAAGAAG
>JANXOO010000895.1 GCA_025353525.1 Schlesneria sp.
GCCCGATCCGGATGCGCCCGTTTCACCAGGTGAACGGCGAGCGCGATGGAAGCCGGGTGATACGCTGGATATGGCCATTGGACAATCGAAATTGATGGTTACCCCGATGCACATGGTTCGAGTCCTGGCCGCAATCTCTAATGGCGGATACCTGGTCACGCCGCACCTTGCATCAAACCTCGGTCCTGCGGCATTGAACGAGTCGGGGTCGAAGTCTGATTTCGTACCTCAATTCACTCCGCAGGTCATTGAAGGGGTTCATCCGGACACTCTGGACTTTGTGCGTGAAGGACTGACGCAAGTTGTGAACAAACCGGGTGGGTCGGGATACAAAAGCGTGCGCATGCGTGAGGTAACGATCGCCGGTAAGACGGGGACGGCAGAAACGGGCGGCGGTGTCGACCATGCCTGGTTTGCCGGTTATGTTCCCGCCGAACAACCGCGAATCGCATTTGTCGTCGTTCTGGAAAACGGCGGCGGTGGCGGTTCCGCTGCAGGTCCCGTCGCGCATAAATTCGTCGAGGCGTTGCTGGAACAACAACTGATCAACACGCCGAGCAGTCCGAACGGCGAGCGATTGTCAAACCGCAGATGATATGTATGCGGATACCGCGACATGCACCAATGGTGTTTTCCTTGATGGCGACCGGCAGCGGAAAATTGACCGGCTGAAAAACGGGGACAATCACCAGAAAGGCCTGGTGGCTGTCCCCGTTTTTCAGCAAGCAAGGGTCGTCGAGTGCGTGCCAGTCGATTCAAAAAATGATTTTTAATCACCTTTTTACAAAATGTCCGGAACTCGAAAAAGTCGGGTTGACCCATTTGAAACAAGCCTCTATGTTCCGCCCGCTCACGGTGAATTGATAACGAAAGTTGTGATCCAATCGCGAGTAAAATTTACTGAATACCATACCTCCACTCGTGTCGCCCCCACGGTCGACCGTCAGCCGAAGCGACGCAAGGATGCCGGGTTTCGGACGACGATGAGTGGATTCGGGACAGCTCTCACATGGATGTGAGGCGTCCCGTTAATATTGACGTGTCCGATCGCCCCGGAAGCAACTGATGTCCTTCGCCCCCCTGGGACCGGTTGCTTCCGGGCTTTCTCGTTTTCTGGCCGTTGCATTCGTTGCATTCGACAAGGTCAATGCCAGAGTCCTCATTCCATACCCGCCGCCGGGTTTACTTCGGCGGCAATCTTTACCGCGGTCGATAAAACTCTCGCGGTCTCGAGTGATCGTGATGCCCGGCATGCATTCAACGGGAAATTTGAATTATTGACGGTGCTTCCGCCAAAAGTGCAGAAACGTGCATTCGGGTGAATGCCTCTTTCTGTAAAAGCGATCGTAAACAAGCGTTTGAATGATGATCGGCCGCTTGATTTGATGGATGTCTCAACAAGCAAAACCTTGAATCGATAGTGTGCCGCGATGGATACCTCAATCATGGCCTTACGAGTCGCCCTGCTGACTTTGGTGACCTGCACGTTTGCGGTCGCATGGTCCGGAGACTGTCCGGACCCGTTGGCGGTTGCCGACCACCCGACGAAAGCGAAAGCGGTCAGAGACAAGGACTTGCCTTCCCGACATTCGGCAGAGCCGTTAATGGTCCCGCTGACACATCGCGGTTCTCGTTACATCGGGAATGAGATTCCGCTTCCATCGGGAATCGTTTCCGGAACGTATCTTGTCGCAGACCAGTTCGGTCGGACGGTGACTCGCATCGTATCGGCGGACGAAGCTGGCTCGGTCGCAACTAAACCGAACCATCCTGCTGAAGATCACTATGCATTGACCGCCAACGGATCACGATGGCACTTCATCCGGATCAATCCGCCGTCGACCGACCAGATGGCCGTTGGACCGGGCGTTCGTCACGTCCAGTGACGATCCTTCCGAAGCATTTTAACATCATCGGGAATACCACACGCAGAGCCGACTGAGGTCTCCCGATTCTGCCAGCCACCGAACGCGGTATCGCGAGGCGTTTTGGGCAAGTGCCCCGGAATAGCCGTGATGGTGATCGGCCATCGCCAGCGCTTTGGAAACGTCGTCTGTCGTTAAACGGTCACGACCGTCCCCTGCCGCCAGCCAGCGTGCCAACCAAAGTGTCACCGGCAGTATCAGAGCCAGGCTGTGAAAACCTTCGGTGAAAGGCACGTCATAGTAGGCCGGTCCACAGAAATGAAGACCCTGAACTTTCACGCGAAAGTACCTCGTCAGAATTTCTTCTGCCTCGGGTTCCAGACAACCAAACGAGCCTTCGAGCAATTCGAACGGGATCGATTTCTGACCCGCCTGAAGGGGTGGGATGTTCCCTTTCCCCCGCGTGAATTTCAGAATCGCCTGGAACAGTTTCCAGCGACCCCATGGACCCGATGACAGGTCGGCCACCGTATCCTTTCGAGCATATTGGGCAACCAGCGTTCGAAAATAGAGTCGCCCGACCGATGTCGGTTCATTGACCTTTACGGGGATCGATGGAACCTCGATCCGGGCTGCTTCCATCAACAGGGCAATCAACTCGCGAATCCGCGGCCCTCGCAACTTCTCGAACGACGATTGCCCGACCAATGTCGTCCAGATCACCGCTCGCAAGATTTTTACGACGACGGGTGCCGCAGGGTCGGTCAAAGTGTGATCGAGCGCCTCGACGAAGGTCAATAAATCGGACCAATCGACCCGATCTCTCTTCGTCAGCAGCGGTGGCAATGAGTTGTGTGCGCCTGGCGGGATCACATCGCTGGCCAGCCCCCTTAAAACCTTTTGTTGCTCGACAACAGGTTTGCCTTTGTTCGCGACGACCGACGGGCAACTGAATCGCAGGCTGACCGCGAACGATTTGTCGTGCGGATGAAAGGCGTAGGGGTAGATGCGGCAAGGCAGCGGCTTGGCCGCCTCGCCGAATTTCGCGTGAATGCGGCAAAGTCCCTGTTCATTCAGAAAGACACAACCACCGTCGTCTGTGTGAGTCAGCCGGTAGCGTTTTTTCCAGGGTGGGCCGGAATGCCAGGCGAGGATTGGTTGGCGGATTCCATCCTGTGCCGTCCACTTCTGGTCGAGGATCCGTTGCCGTTCTGAGTCGGTGACTTCGATCAAATGTTGTCGACAGCAACCGCCACAGTTGTGGCAACTCCAGTTTTGCAGAACGGGCAATTCCAGGCGGGGGACAGCCATTCGGTCACACAGTCTGACGTTTCATTCCCGAACGAACACATACCCGCAATTCGGACACGACATCGCTTTTGCAGCGACGCGGGGCCCACAGTCGGGACAAGGAACCGGTTTTACTCCGGTCAGCCAACCGATCGGCATCGTCGTGGTCAACAATTTGACAGCGACAAACAGGATCAATGCGTAGCCACCGAGAAGTGCCAGCCCGATCACTGCCACAAAGATGAATTCGAACGGCCCGATTCCAGCTCTCATACAACGGCATTTCATTCGAACGTGTCACTGCCTGAAAGTCTACGCGGAGCCCGAACTACCGCAAACGGGACGACGCATCGGCCTGACAACTCATCGGCCTGACAACTCAGCGGGAGCCTCGCCCGTTCAATGTAGTGTGGGCGAAGTCCGCTGATTGATGAAGGCAACTCTGGAAGAGTCGGACGTCAGACGACCCTGACGTTTTCGGCACAAGGACCCTTCTGACCCATTCCTTCTGTGTAGGTCACATTTTGACCTTCTCGCAGTTCGTTGAAACTGACACCCTGAACGGCGGAGGAATGAAAAAACAGGTCTTTGTCATTCGCCGTCTTGATGAATCCGAATCCCTTGTCCAACACCTTCTTGATTGTGCCTTCGGCCATTTCTGCATTTCCTGAATCGCGATTGAATGCGGGGTACCGTTCGGCTTACGATGCCGAACCGCTCCCGCCGTTTGACTAATTGCGATCATACCACGTTTGCTTACCGATGCGATGAACCGGCACAGAAAAGTCTGGACTTGATCCTTCCGGCATCGGCGAGAACCCCGCCACTTGACCGGGTTCGTGCTCGCAAACGGGAGTTCTGCAAAACAATTTTACTGTTTTACAACGGAGAAGTGCATTTTTTGGCTTGAAAATCGCCGGAATACGCCACAGAATTGCGAACAGATGTACACTTACACTTAAGTCTTTCAAGATTTCTGTGCAGGTCGGCTGATTCCGCAGCCGAATCGGTCGCACGATCACCGAAGGTGTTGAATCGGTCTGTCGACTCTGCTTTTATCAATAAGGACCTGATACGATGCACATCGAATGCCCTCACTGCCACAACCCGGTTGACATCGTCGACGAACGGTTGACGCTGTCGATGACGTGCCCCACTTGCGGCAGCGGTATCGCGCGGTTTGATCCCGAAAAAACTGCGACGTATGGCGAACGAGCCATCAAGTCGCTCGGACGCTTTCGGTTGATCGAGCATCTCGGAAGCGGACAATTTGGCAATGTGTGGATGGCCGATGACCAGGCGCTGGAACGCGAGGTGGCACTGAAGGTCCCTCGCAACCTGGAACTTAATCGCGACGATGTCGAACGAATTTTGCGAGAAGCGCGTGCCGCTGCTCAGTTACAACATCCGAATATCGTGCATGTTTACGAAGTCGGAAAAGTAGAAGACCTGCTGTTTATCGTCAGTGAATTGATTCGGGGTGTGAGTCTGCGCGATTGGCTGGCTGATCGCAAACAGACACCCGTCGAAAGTGCGCAATTATGCGCAACTCTGGCGAATGCCCTGCATCACGCGCACGAAGCAGGGGTGGTCCACCGCGACCTGAAGCCGGGCAACGTGTTGATGGATCGCGAGAATCAGCCGCACCTGACCGATTTCGGTCTGGCAAAACGGGATGGTGCCGAGATCACGATGACCGTTGACGGCCAGATCATGGGGACACCCGCCTACATGTCTCCGGAACAGGCTCGCGGCGATGCTCACAGTGCTGATCGCCGCAGTGATGTTTATTCGCTCGGTGTGATGCTGTTTGAAATGCTGACCGGTGAGCGACCATTTCACGGCAAATCAAAAATGATGCTGATACAGCAGGTGCTGACGGCCGACCCACCTTATCCGCGTCATTTGAAACGGGGAATTCCCCGCGACATCGAAACGATTTGCCTGAAAGCAATGGCAAAAGAACCGCTCCGACGATACCAGTCTGCGAAGTTGATGGAAGAGGATTTACGGCGGTTCATCGAGGGACGACCAATCCAGGCTCGCCCTGTCAGCCGCCTTGAACGCGTTTGGCGATGGACCTGCCGCAACCCGGTTATTACAGGCAGCGTAACGGCAATATCAATCCTGCTGGTTTTAGCGGGTTCACTGTTTTGGCGCGAACGAAGCCTCTCGGCGACAATTTTACCATTGCAGGGGCGTGAGCGCGAACTCAGCGCCAAACTTCAGCCTCTGATTCATAGGGTTAAAATTGCGACGGAACCGGCTGGAGCAAACGTCGTTTTTATTCCGCTTCATTCATCCAGTGGCGAGCCGCAACCGGAACTGGGGGTGAAAATGAGCAGCGAATCGATCGAGCTTTCGCCGGGAATTTATCTGGTCGTTGCCTACACCGATCAGAATCATTTTCATGAGGTGTACCGGCGCGTTCCAGTTGATCTCGACGATTTGCCGCACGCTCTACCTCAAGGTTTCTGGAAAAAACTCGAACCCGGAGTCATGGAGTTGCTGCCGGTCACCGTGTTCGATCAGTCGACCAGCCCGGAGATGTCGAGATTTGAAGGGAACGACGATTTCGTTGCCGGTAGCGCCAAACTGCTCGATGCACCACAGCACCACCGTCGCGTTCCGCCTTACTATCTCGATGCGCATGAAGTCAGTCTTGGCGAGTGGAAAATCTGGCTCAGGAAAATCGGATTCAATCTGCATCCTGAGCTTGAAAAACTGGCGAAAACCGATGGTCATGCCGTTTCTTTTGTGAACTGGGACCAGGCAGTCCAATACGCTGAATCAATTGGCAAGCGATTGCCGGACGAGATTGAATTTGAATTTGCATCGACATTTGGTGGTCGCCGGGAAGTACCCTGGGGGGATGACTTGTTGCGAATCACAGATTGGCCGTTTGGCCCGATTGGCGAGCCCGATTTCGACCGACTTGAAACGAATCCGCCCGTCGTCGGTTTGCATTCCAACGTCGCAGAATGGACATCATCGTGGCTGACGAAATATCCAACCCCGGCCCTGCCACGGATGAATGCATTCGGTCCGTTCACCGATCATCGAATCGTCCGCGGCGGCCCGCAGTCGGTCATTGATGGCTCGCCAGAACAGGATCAGTTCCTGAATGGGTCCAGAGAACGGATTGGAATACTGCGGCACTTGCCGAAACCGGGATTGGGATTTCGCTGCGCTCGCAGCGTCCGACCACGTCTCAAGCCCCAGGATTTTGTGTCGTACGAGAAATGAAAAACGCCGTCACCGCAGACTCGTTTGCGTTTCTGCAGAAACGGCGATAGAGAAAGCATCGCTTGTTCCCTGCGTGCCGCCAGTGTTTTACCGTTTGGAGGGCAAGGCCACTGCCAGGCCCCCGCGTCATATCAAATTTGTACATTTTGACAAAGTCTGAGCCGCGTACTTTCAATCCGGTGGCTC
>JANXOO010000091.1 GCA_025353525.1 Schlesneria sp.
TATCATCGATATTGACTTTGCCGATCTGGGCGCGACCAGCGTATGTCGTCGCCAACTCCTCAATCGTAGGGCCGAGCATCTTGCAAGGGCCGCACCACGGCGCCCAAAAATCGACGAGGACCGGTTTCTGGTTGTCGATGACATCGGACTGAAACCCTGCGTCAGTAAACTCGACCACATTACCTGCCATGATCTCCCTCTCCGTTGAAAAACTCGCAATTTGGCGAGCGAACATGAAACGTACGCGAACTGAAAAAAGCAAACCGCCCGGTATGGAACGAACCAACGCACATGAAATTCGACATTTTAACAAAACACCAATTGGCGGATGACGTTCCGTCGCGACCGGAAGCCGGGACGACCGATAACAACCCGCCGTGCGAGGCGCAAATTAAGTGTGCATCGAATTATACGGAATTGCCCGTTATGGTCAAACTGGTTGAAATCCTGCTTGATCCTGCGATGAATCGACTGCGAGCGGCAAACGCAGGGTCTCACGCATATTATTGAGACTTCTGCGGAAACGTACGGCCCTGAGTGAATTCCGACGATGCGACAAGCATCGGATTTCGTCAGACCCATTCGCGAATCAGATTTCCCTCGATCAACCGAACTGGTCGACCGTCGGGACTTTGAGCATGAAGGTCGAGCGGGAGCCCAAGCTTGTGGTAAATTGTGGCCACAATGTCTTCACTGAAATACTGGTTTCGGATTGGCTGACTACCCTCGTCGTCAGTTGCGCCCAAAACACTCCCGCCAGGAATTCCTGCACCAGCCATGATTGCAAAACCGGCGGAAGCCCAGTGATCACGTCCACTTGCCGAATTGATCTTCGGGGTCCTGCCGAAATCGGTCAGCCACACGACAAGAGTTTTCTCGAGTAAACCACGCTGCTCCAGATCAATTAACAATTGGGGCAACCCCTGGTCGATTCGCGGAACCAGACTCGACTTCAAGCTGCTAAAATTGTTTTGATGCGTGTCCCAGCCACCGTCCGACACAGTCACGAATCTGACTCCGGCCTCGATCAGCCGACGAGCCAGCAAGCATTTTTGTCCGAACGTGTTTCGCCCATATTGTTCCCGCAATTTCGGATCTTCTTTTTCAAGCTGGAAGGCGCGACGCGTTTCTTGCGCCGTAATCATTTCGAGTGCGGTTTTGTAGTTTTCGTCCAGCGCTTCAAATTCTGTCGGTTGCAAACTGCTTTGTCTTTGCAACGAATCGACCAGACCCAGAACGCGTTTTCGGCGATCAACCCGTTCGTTCGTAATTCCGTTCGGTGGCGTGATATCGCGGACAACAAAATTGTCGGCGTTCGGATCAGCCAGTATCTCGAACGCATTGTGTTCGAGACCCAGAATCCCCGCCTTGCCACCGCCAAAACTGCGATCGACGTTATTTCCCAATTGAATGAACGGCGGCATCGCCGTTTTGAAACCCCGTTCGTGGCTGATGACTGAACCGATCGTCGGATAGTGCATCGCCGGATTGAACGCACGACCGGACATTAAATGCTGATCGGCAATGCCGTGGCCGCCATTCATCGGGTTCCAGCCGCGCAATACCGCGAATCGCCCCAATTCGCGAGCCATTCTCGGCACGATTTCGGTAAACTGAACTCCGGGAACACTCGTGTCAATTACCCCGTATTCACCTTTGACGTTGATCGGAGCTTGCGGCTTGGGATCGAACGTATCGTGGTGACTGGTACCACCCTGAGTCCAGATCAGAATACAGTTCACGTCGGCCGAATTCTTGCCGCCGACACGGTTTCCCTTCGTTTTTGCAATGGCTTGTTGAGCCAGCAGGTGGGGCAAGGAGACTCCCAGTCCTGCCAACGTTCCCACCTGAAGTAAATTGCGACGCGACATACCATTGCACGTTCGCAAGGATTCGGGGAAGAAGTTCAGCACTGTAGTCGCTCCTCAATAGGGCAGAAGAACGGGGGCGGGGACCATAACGGTCGTATGGGGCAGGAAATCTCGCCTGATTCTAAGCCACCAGAGGGTGACGAATCAAGGTTCGCTTGTGCGTTATCGGCAAGTTTGCCCGTTTCGGTTCAAATTTAACTCCGAGCGCCGTAAGGAGGCAGTTCGTTTTCACAGGCCATTGAGGCCACTTCCCAGGCCATTGAGGCGACTGGCAGTGGAAAATGTACCGGCTGAAAAACGGGGAAAAACGGGGACTGGC
>JANXOO010000911.1 GCA_025353525.1 Schlesneria sp.
TCGGCAACAAGATTTCTGATCGAAGTCGAAGCCGTTCACTCGAAGAGATTCGAAGAAGTCTTCGCCGGATTTTCGGCCATTCGAATCGGTCGTGTGACATCGGACAATCGCGTCAGGTCAACGGGAGCCGTCAATGGACAAGTACAACTCGATGTTTCCTGTTCGGATCTGAAAACAGCATGGCAAAAACCACTCGCGTGAGACGAAGGAACGGCGCATCATCTTCTGTCGGAACCATTTTTGGCTGAAACTTGCCCCAAGACGGTCAAGCAGTGGCACGAACTGAAAAAATGCGCCAAATCGTTGTCCGACAGAATCGACAGTGGCTGCAAGTTCGTCGGTGGGTCGCGGCAACGTTTCCCTGTTACGGCGGTCGTCTTCCGGCAGACGCATCAATCAGACCGGAGCAAACACTTGTCCTAATACCGGCTCGGACGGAATCTGAAGCCATGTGAGCAGCGATGCGTAGACCGAACGGAAATCGACCGTGTGCTGCAAGTCTCCGTCATCCAGTTGCGTCAAACTCGGATGTGTGCCGAAGATTCCGGGCTTGTTCGGGGCCGATGCGGTGGTTGGAGTCATCCTGAACAACATCGACGCGGCACCGTGATCGGTGCCGAGGCTTCCGTTTTCTGCGACGCGTCGACCAAATTCCGAAAACGTCGACAGCATTACCTGGTCGGCAATCCCATGGCCCGCCAGATCGCGTTCGAATGCCCTGATCGCTCCGCCCAGTTCTGCCAACAGGGCTGCATGCCCTGCCTCCTGTTGTGCGTGTGTGTCGAATCCGTCCAGAGTGACGAAATACATTCGGGCGGGCAATTCGGCGGCGACCATCTGGGCAACCAGCTTCAGTCGGTTTGCAAGACCCGTTGAGGGATATTCTGCGGCAGGCTTGTAAGTGGTACTCAGGCTTTTCATCCGGTCGGCGTTGGTGAACGCGGTCGTCGTGGCCCGTCGCAGAAAATCGAGTTCGCTTCGATTTCCGGAGACAGTCGCGGCGGTGCGGTTCAATGATTCCCGTTTCAATTTCCGATGCGATTCGGGACCAGAACCGTCCACCAGTTGGAAATCTTCAAGCCGACGAAGTGTCGGCACGGTCACTCGTCCGCTGACGAATGTGAGTGGCAGTTTTTCTGTGCCGAGCGTCAACGCTTCAGCGAGCGCCGCATCCCGATCAACCTGCCACTCGAGCGCCCTGCCGAGCCAACCGTCGCGTGGGGCTGCGACATCCGGCTGTGCCGATTGCCAGATATCCATCGAACGAAAATGGGACCGGTCAGGCTGCGGATAGCCAACCCCCTGGACGATCGCCAGCTTCCCTTCGTCGTACAGCTCTTTCAACCCTGTCAGTCGCGGATGCAGACCCAATCGGTCGTCGATTTTCAACGCCTGGTTTTTTGGGATTCCGATTCCGGGGCGAGCCTTGTAATACGCATCGTCGGAATACGGGATCAACGTGTTCAGCCCGTCGTTGCCACCTGCCAATTGAATCAGTACCAGGATTCGCCGATCGGCAGTCATGGTGGTCGCAGCAACTTCGGCCGCACGAGCGAGGAACTGAGGTGGGGCGATACCAAGCGACACAACACCTGCTGTACCGAGTTGCCTGAGGAATTCGCGCCGAGTCGATGAAAGTGTCATGTCGTTTCCTGGTAACAGACGGCTTTGTGAGTTCCTGATCAGGGCTACCCTACCGGTTTATTACCCACGCACGGGACAGGCGGTTTCAGGTACGAGAATTCGACGATCACGCCAGCGCTTTTGCCACGCTTCAATCGTTGCTTCGTTTAGTGCAAACTTGCGTGATTGTTAGGCATCGTTCTGACGGAAAAGCTGAAAATACCGGGGAAAATGATTTGGCGCAAGAAATGCTTGACGATGTCATTCCAAGGAGAAACACGATGTTTGACTTGGTTTTCGATATTTTCATGGTTGTTGGTGCGTTAACCCCATTGGCAGCGATCGAACAGTGGCGCGAGTTCGTTAATTCCCGATCGCTCTCGGCGTCGGCGGCTCAAAAAAGCAACTCGCCCGTTGTTTAGACTTAAAAAACACTCCGTACGAACTTCTGGCCGTGTGCTTTGAATTAGTCTTTGCTGGTCGGTTAGACCAGCTTCCATCGCTTTCTTAACAGCCACTCGATGCTCAGCAGCAGGGTTGCGAGCATCAGAAATTCCCAGCGGTTCCAAAGCGGAATCGGCTCGTCGGTCTCCATCGGAACGGGAGTCCCGCGCGGGATCTCTTCAGCCAGCCGATGCACTTCGTCCGGCGAATACAATCGTCCGTGAGAGGTCGTTGCCGCAAGCTGCAGGTCGGCTTTGTCCATTCCACGGCGCAGCATCTCGCGCTGCGGAATTTCGACCCTGAAATCGACCGAAGGTGGTGCCTCGTTGAACGCAGGTTGCGAGACCCATCCATGATACGTTCCCTCGCCAAGGCGGACCAATTGTCCTTCAAACGCCGTCGGCAGTTCGCGCAGCCTTGTCAGCTTGACTGTCTGGCGGCCTTCCCCCTTTCGCTCGACGATGACACTCACGCCATCTGCGTCGGGCGGAATAAATTTCTCATCGACGAATTTCACTCGCAACGTCGTCGGCTGACCACGCTGGTACACCTGTTGGTCAACGGTCAGTTCTGCTGTCCGGTCCTTGCCGATCAATCGCCCGCGGCTGAGGTACCTAACTGCCTGAATCCAGTACCTGCCGAAATAGAGATCACCTTTCAAATAACGCCAGCGCCAACTGTCGTCCATCGTGTGATACAGTACTTTGCCCGCCGTTGCCTGCTGCAAAAGGATTAACGGCAAGTGGCCACTCGTACCGCTTTTGAGCGGATGTTCGGCGAAAACACGGGTTCCTGGTTTCAGCTTCGAGACTTCGACCATCCACGCCAGCCTGGGAAGTCCGTTCCAGATGTTAAGACTGTCCGATTCACTCTCGCCAAACCGGAACAAACTGTTTCCCTTCTGGCCTTCCAGCGTCAGTATTGGGTGAAACGCCTCCGATGTTCCTTCCGCAGGGACTCGAACCGAGCTCAATTCAAACGGTAGCAGATTTTCGAGAGGCGTCCCGGCAAACGCCACGGGGTTGTAACGAGTTCCGGCGATCATCACGAGGCTGCCCCCTTTCACGCGAACGAACTCGCGCACGTTTTCGAGCACCGCATTACCGAGTTTCGTTGGTGCAAGGTCGCCAAGTACCAGGACATCGAATCGGGCAAGGTCTTCTTTTTTGACCGGAAAATGAGGGATCGCTGTTCGATCTTCCTGCGCATATTCGAGATCAGCATCCTGCAGCAACGTGCTCAACTCGATCGATTTGTCCCGTTCGAAAAGTTGTTTCAGGAATCGGAATTCATAACGGGGCAGTCCGTCAGCTAACAGGACCCGGATTTTGTCGCCGCGAACGCTCACGTGTCGGGTTTCGGCATTATTCGTGTGGTTCGATTCGTCGGATTGCGGTTCGATCTCGAGTACGAAATCGAACTCTCCGGCATCAGCCGACGTATACGGAAGTTCCACTGCCGTCGTCTGACCGTCGGCGGGAATCGTCACTTCGTGCCGTGCCAGACTCTCTTTTTCGCCTTCCTTCCGAAGGTGGAGCAAGACTTTTTTACCCGCGTATCCAAAGCTGCGCAGCTTGGCTTTAAAGACCATGGGGTCCCCGACGAATGCGACTTCGTCGACTGTCGTGTCATTCAAATACAAATCCCTCGCGGCTGCATCGCTGCCCAATCCGACGATGTGCAGTTGAACGCCCTTTCGACGCACCGATTCGGCGATCGTCGAAAGTTTGTCAGTATCAGAGACGCTGGCGACCCCGTCTGTGAACAGAATGACGGCTGCTGGCGGAGCACCACGCAAATCTCCGAGAACCTTTTTTATGGCCGGAGCCGGCCGAGTCTGATCCCCGTCCGCTCGAAGTTCGTGCAGCTCTTTCAATACTGCTGCCAACTTTTCACGGGTCAAGCCGGATTCAGTGAGTTCTGACCGGGTGGGAACTGATGAACTCTCAACTTCCGTGAGCCCGACTGCCGAAGTGGCAAATTCGCCGGACTCCAGTGGAACAGCGGTCTCCGCGAACCGGTAAAGACGAAGCTGGTGTCCCCTTTTGAGTTCCTGAAGTAACTGCCCGCCATTTCTGGTCAGTAAATGTCGGGCAATCGCCAGCCGAGTCGGTTCGCCTTCGCCCGTTTTGGCCAATTCGGTTGCCAATTGTGTCGACCGGGGCGAGACGGCGTACTGGTCTTGCAGCGACATACTGGCACTTGTGTCGATCATGATGGCGACGACCGGTAATCCGGTTCGCTCGATCGTCAGCCGCAGTTCCGTCAGCAGGCACAGGATCAGCACAAACACCAACAGCCTGATCGCGATTAACAGCGTCTGGCCGGGCCAACGAAGCGACGCTCCATCGCGACGGTAGATTCCAATCACGAAGATCGCAGTCACGACGAGGGCGGGTACAATCAGCCACTGAGGCTGTGGCCAATTCCAGTCGAACCGCCAGGCCGTCCCTTCGCCGGGACGAGGGGCCGGGAGGCCGAGATACCACGAAAAAAGATGTTGAAGAGTGTCCATTCAAACGAACTGGTGACCAGACTGAGGGCCATTTTTGGTCAGTGTCAGAATCTCGGGTCCGGTTTCCGTCACCAGAATCGAGTGTTCAAACTGCGCCGAGAGCGATAAATCCATCGTGCGAACTGTCCATTTGTCGCGAGAATCGAGCATTGTCCGCCACGTACCAACATTCAGCATCGGCTCGACAGTAAAACACATCCCCGGCTCGATGACGATCTGTGGCGCACTTGTTTTGGGAACATAGTGAGGCACGCCCGGTTCCTGATGGAATTCCCGCCCCAATCCGTGTCCCTGATACTCTTGCACCACCGAGTATCCCTTTTCTCGAGCGTATCGTTCGATCGCCCGACCAATATCACTGATTTTCCCGAACGGCTGAATCGACTGAATTCCGACGTAAAGGGACTCGAACGTTGTCTGAACGAGCCGTCGTGCTTCGTTCGAGACATTACCAATCAGAAACGTTTCTGATGAATCGCCGTGCCAGCCGTCGACAATCGTCGTCAAATCGACGTTGACGATATCCCCGTCACGCAGCGGCATCCGGTTTGGAATTCCGTGGCAAACGACCTCGTTCACGCTGGTGCATAAACTGTTTGGATACGACTTGTAGCCCAGGCACGCAGGAATGTGCCCGTGGTCCATCGTATAGTCGTAGACAAGTTTGTCGAGTTCCAGCGTTGTGACACCCGCCTTCACCTGCGGTCGGATGAAATCCATCAATTGCGCGTTGAAACGCCCCGCCGCACGCATTCCTTCCCGATCATCGTCGGACAGATACAGCGGACACTTCGACTGAGCCTTGCGTCGCAATACGTTCATAATATTCAAGAACAAACTCCCGACCGACCGCCGCGGACAGTCTCAAGAAAACGAGGGGGGCTCGGCACAAGCTTGTCCCGTCAAATTTTATGGGCTAAATCGTGTCCGTCAATTATATCGGCAAATTCACGTGGGAATAGTGTCATCGGGCCACGACCCTTTCGCAAGCCATTTTTCTTCGGTGTTCCGGGCAAACCGCTCTACATTGCAAACTGCCCCTGATTGTGTTTTGAGGACGCTGCTACTTACCGAGGTTTTCGAAAAGATAGAGCCCCGATTTTCCGGGGCAAACGAGGTCGGTATCCCCGTCACCATCGATATCAATGGCACTCATTTGCAAACCCGTACCGGCACTGCCGCGCGGGAAATCTTTCAGCGCCCAGCGGTCGCCAGCCTCTTTGGGTGCGTTCGTCGCCGGATCACCGTGAAAAATCGTGTGTTTGATCCACTTTTCTGCCGGGCGATCGAACTGATAGTAGAAAACAACCGGTGCATCGGTCGCACCAGGTTCGATTTCGTGTGCATAGATTCGTTTGCCAGTAATCAGTTCCGGCTCGCCTTTGCCGTCCAGGTTCGCGATCAACAACGTATGCACCTGCGAAAACGTGTCATCGATCTTCATTTTTGTCCAGACGCGCTGACCGTCAGTTCCGGTCGACTGTTTCAGCCACTGTAGCCCAAAGCCGTGGCCCATTCCCCAAATGACGTCGGCTTTTTGATCGCCATCCACGTCTCGGCCGACGATAAAGATACTCGCGGCCCCCAGTTCGAACTCCGCATGAAATGGCCATTTGTCCGACGCTGCATCCGCAGGTTGCTCATACCACCCTTTGGGAGTGATGAGATCGATTCGACCGTCATTATTGATATCACCTGCACCAACACCGTGTCCGGCCCCTTCACTGCCGAGATCGTGTTTCGTCCATACGGGTATCGGCTTTTGTTGCGTTAGCTGGTACCAGACGACGACGTTTCCCGGATTCGGCAAATAATCGGGTTTGCCATCGCCATTGATATCAATCAATTCGCCGGATTCCATGTTTCCGGGCATGTCAATTTCATGTTCAATCCATGGTTTCGTTGCATCTCCACCCGGATTTTCGACCCAGCCAACACGTCTGCCGAAGTAGTTGCAAGTCACGATGTCGGGTCGACCATCGCCGTTGACATCGAGAGGCGAGTCCGAAAAATCTTCATAGTAATGCGGATTCGGACCACTGGGCGGCACGTCTCTCACTTTATGTTTCGTCCAGCGAGGAGCCGCATACCACGAATCGCCCGAGAAAATATCGATTTTTCCATCGCCGTTAAAATCGGCTGCGCCACAGGCTTCGTAGGGTGACTGATCGTTGATCGTGTGCATTTTCCAGCGAATGCTGCCCGGTTGCTCCTGCGCCATCACGGAAGCAGCCACCAGGCCGATGCAACAGGCCATCGCACCGATTCGGGTTTCAGTTGCTGGCATTTGAAAGTATCGGGACAACATGATCGGGGCTCCTGATCTGCGGGCGAAGGATCGAAAGCAGGATTGTGAAGCGGCAGAGCGACCAACGCAACTCAACGAGAATTCTGTTTCTAAAATTGCGATCGAAACCGAACGGACCCGGCGGTACGCTGGGGCTTGTTCGTTTTCGACTGAAGCACCTCGGGGCTACGCATGACCGGTGTTCCAGGAATGTCACCCATCCGGCTTTGGATGGGCGGCTGCTTTGCAAATCGCTAATCTGATGTTTCCGGCAGCAATTGGCTCGTCGGCATTGTGAATCCGAAATTAATAAATCGCCACAACCGCTTTGCTGGTAGAAACACCGACGTGACACTGACTATTCCGATGATCGATTGTTCCGTTCAGGATCCTGTATTGGCCTTGGCCGAATTAAGAAGAAAGCTCAGCCCGCAAGGCGATGTCGTTTCCGAGGCGGGCAAGCAGCGCACCGTGGCACTTTTCGGCGAGCCACTTGCGCCCAGGCAGGTGGCTCAGAGAATTTGCGAGGATGTCCGCGAACGAGGACTGAAGGCGGTTCTGGATTACACTGCCAGGCTCGACAACAAGGAATTGACACGCGAAACGATGCGAGTCACAGCGGACGAGCTGGCGGCTGCTCACGCTGCGTGTGAAAAGCCGTTTCTGGAGACCGTGCGGCGCGTTCGCGAAAACATCATCGAATTTCAAAGCCGGATTTTGCATGAAGACATTCGACTCATCCGCCAGCAGGGGACCAGTCGCGTCGAGTTGCTGCAACGGTATTTGCCACTCAGGCGAATCGGAATCTGTGTTCCCGGCGGTGCGGCGGCATACCCGTCGACGGTTTTAATGACGGCTGTCCCGGCGACGACTGCGGGTGTCAAGGAAATCGCTGTTGTCGTCCCGCCGACGGAATTTGGCGGTTTCAACCGGCATTTGCTCGCCACTTGTTTCGAAGTCGGAGTGACCGAAGTCTATCGCATTGGAGGCGCTCAAGCAGTTGCTGCGATGGCGTACGGCGTCGATGGTCTTCCGCAAGTCGACAAGATCGTTGGGCCGGGCAACCTCTTTGTCGCGCTCGCCAAACAGCATGTTTTCGGCGAAGTTGACATCGACAGTATCGCTGGCCCGAGCGAAGTTGTGTTGCTGGCGGACGAGTCGGCTGACGCGCGGTATATTGCGTCTGACCTGATTTCCCAGGCCGAACACAGTCCAGGCTCGGGTGTCTTGATTACGTGGCATCGAGAGTTGATCGATCAGGTTCGAGTCGAATTGACGAATCAGTTGGCAAGACTGCCACGGGGTGAACTCGCTCTGTCCAGCCTGAACGATTACGGAGCATTGGTCCTGGCTCGGGATGAGAATCAGGCCATCGAGTTATCAGAATTAATTGCCCCGGAACACTTGCATCTCTCGACGAGCGACCCCGAACGAATCCTCGACAGGATCCAGAACGCCGGGGCAATTTTTATGGGACACAATACTCCGGTCGCCGTTGGCGATTACTTTGCGGGCCCGTCGCACGTCCTTCCGACGGGAGGTACCGCCCGATTTGCAAACGGACTGTGCGCGAACGATTTTCTCAAGCGTTCAAGTGTTATTTACTATAACCGCGACGCATTGGACGATGCCGCCCCGGATATCCGCAACCTGGCTGCGGTCGAGGGTCTGACTGCACACAGTGCCAGTGTGGACATCCGCCTTGAAGGATTTTCTGATTGAGGCGATTTTTATCAGAAAAACTGCGGCTTGTTAAAGTGGGGGGATTGCGAAGAGAGATTTGCGAGGCGAGCGTCAATGGCAGCAAACTCGTCAAAGCCACCTCAACCGGGTTAAGCGGTTCAAAGCGTATGGCCGATTCGATGAGGAGTCGGGGTATCGATTGATCACCCCCTTTGTCGGAGTGTTCGCGTTCACCAAAGGATGCGCGAATGAAAGAGATGCCTGAAATGCGCGAGTGGATGTTTGCCCGATTTCGGTTCGTTGTCACTGGCGGACTGACATCATGTGTCTTGCTGTCATTCGGTTCAGATCCTGTGCACGCAGGCTGGTTTTCGTTGCCAAAAATCGGCAAACCGGCTGCAGAAGCAGACTCGGACCGGGGATTCAACGGTTCGATCCGCAAGCTGATGAAAGAAGCGAAAGAACAGGAGTCGCTCGGAAATCTCGATCGTGCAATCGCATTGGCAGAACGGGCTGCGACGATTTCCGAGTCGTCTTCGACAGTCTTGAAACCTGCCGCCGATGTTTCTCCTGCGGCGACCACACGCTATGCCAATGACTTGCGGTTGAAAAAAGCAGAACTGAGCGTCAAGCGTCAGGGGGGAGCGCCGCCGCGCAAGGATTCACCGGCCGGGCATTCGCCGCAAGTCAAACCACCGTTGGCAGCCGCAAAGCCGGCTGCAACGACGAAAGATCTGCAAGGCAGGGATCGACCA
>JANXOO010000931.1 GCA_025353525.1 Schlesneria sp.
CCACCGTCGAGCGGATTCGCCGGACGCTGGAAGATCTCGGCCCGACGTTCATCAAATTCGGTCAGGTGATGAGCACCCGGCCGGATCTCGTTCCATCCGGGATGCTGGTCGAATTACAAAAACTGCAAGAAAGTGTCCCGCCGTTCGCATCCGAAGAGGCAATCGCACAGCTCGAGGCCGAACTCGGCAAACCCGTCGCGGAACTTTTCGCCAGCTTCGATCGAACGCCGCTCGCTGCCGGTTCGTTGGGGCAAGTGCATCGCGCAACCCACTTCAACGGTACCGAGTTGGCCGTCAAGATCCGGCGACCGACTGCGGTCCGCGATGTTGAACGCGATCTGCTGCTGATGCACGAGCTGGCGGTCCTGGTCGAAAGCAACGTTCCGGAAGCGCGGATCTTCGATCCTTCAGGTCTCGTCAATCACTTTGCCCGTTCAATCCGTCGCGAACTCAATTTCGCGAGAGAAGGACGAACGATGAACGAATTTCGTCGTCTGTTTCGTCAGGACGCCACACTTTATGTTCCCCAGGTCTTTGAGGAATTGACAACCGAGGCGATTTTGACGATGCAATTCGTCGATGCTCTGCGAATCGATGAACTGAGCCAACTTCAGAATACGAAATGTACCCCGACTGAAATCGCCGCCAATGGGGCACGTATCTTCATGAAGCAGGCGTTTGAATTCGGGGTTTTTCACGGCGATCCCCATCCGGGCAATATTCGCATCCTGCGCGATGGAACGATCTGCCTGCTCGATTACGGCATGATCGGGATGCTCGATGGAAAAACGCGAGAACAATTGATCGATATATTGCTGGCGATCAGCCAGCAAAACGTCGACGCCGCCGTGAAACTGGTGCTCCAGATCGGCGAAGCCTATCGGGAAGTTGATCGTCCGTTACTGCAAATCGATATGCGGGATTTCGTTTCCAACTATTACGGCGTAGAGCTTGAACGCCTGAACGTCGGGCGGCTGCTTTCCGATTTTGTCGGGATATTGTCCAATCATGGCATTCGTTGCCCGGGGAGTCTGATGCTGCTGATTCGTTGCCTGGTCGCACTCGAAGGAGTCGGACGAACGCTCGATCCTGAATTCAACATGGCGGCGCACCTGCAACCGTTTGTTGAACGACTTGTTCGGGCTCGGTATTCGCCGACCCGAATGGCCGAACGAATGTGGGTCGAATCGCAACATTTGCTCGGATATACACGCGACATCCCTGGACAAGTGAACCGCACGCTGAGGAAACTGAGCGAAGACGACCTGCGAATCCAGTTAGAACATCGCAACCTGGACCACTTCATTCTCGAATTGGAACGATCGAGCAACCGCCTTGTCGTCGGCATGGTTGTCGCATCGCTGATCGTTGCTTCGGCGCTGATTATCTCGCAGGGGGCCAGCACAATCTGGGTCACGTTACCAACCTATATTATTTCGAGCTTGTTGGCAATTTGGCTTGTTTACGGAATCTTTCGAAGCGGAAGACTCTAAGTCCGTTTCGATGTTCTGAAACAGGGAGCAATGGCCGAAAGTCATTCTGTAAATTCAATCGAATTGCAACCTGAGTGCCAGGTCCTTGACCCCCGTCATCGGGATTTCGTCGGCTTCGATCCTTCGACTGGAACTGATAAAGACAGGTGCCTCACGCAGTTCTTCACCAGGTGTGGGAAGCCGTCCGTGACTCCCTTTGACGCAAGTGGCATCCAGCCCGATCATATCCATGTAATAGCGGAAGCCGAGAAACTTCTGGGCGAGTCTCCGGGCGATATGCAATTTCGGGAACGATAATTTGTGGTCGATGAATAATTCCACCGGGTCGTAGCCCGGTTTCCGATGGATGTCGACAGTCCGTGCGTAATCGGGAGCCAGCCGGTCATCCTCCCAAAAGTAATATGTGAACCACGCACCGGGGGCGGCGACGACCACCAGTTCCCCGGATCGCTCGTGATCGAGTCCGAATTGTCGCTGTTCGCTGCGGTCGAGAATCAGGTCGACGCCCTCGGTCTGCTTCAGTGCCAGCTTGATTGCCTTGATATCATCGGGTCGCTGGATGTAGACATGTGCCACTTGATGATCGGAGACGGCGAAGGCTCGCGAGGCACCGCAGTCGAGTGTTTCCCATCCCAAAGGCTCGCGCCGAACCGTCAAATAGCCGTGGCGACGCAAAATACGATTAAGGTGAACCGGACGCGAGACGGGCGTGATCGCGTATTCTGACAGGGCAATGATGTCAGCCCCGATTTCGCGTGCGGCTGCGATACATTTTCCGGCTTCGGCATCGACTGCTCGTATATCGTCGTCGATTTTGGGGTCGTTTGGGCCGGTTCGCTGCAGGCCATAATCGAGGTGAGGCAGGTAGACGAGTGTCAGGCTCGGCTTATGTCGCCGCATCACGTCGACCGATGCGTCCGCAATCCAGCGGGAACTCGAGATATCCGTTCCCGGCCCCCAGAATTTCAACAGCGGGAATACGCCCAATTTCGATTGAAGTTCGTCTCGCAAGCTGGCAGGGTGGCTGTACGAGTCGAATACTTTTCGACCGTCCGACGGGTAACTCGGTCGAGGTGTCATCGACCAGTCGACGGCGGCATACATGTTGTACCACCAGAACATTTTTGCCGTCGTGTATTTCGGGTCTCGACACTTCGCGGCGTCATAGATGCGTTCTCCTTTAACCAGCCGGTTTGATTGTCGCCAGAAAAGTACTTCGGACAATTCGCGAAAATACCAGCCGTTCGCCACGATGCCGTGTTCACGGGGCAGAGTCCCGGTCAATATTGTTGACTGAGCCGAACAGGTCACGGCAGGTAAAACAGTCCCCAAAGGACGCGAAAACCCTTCGTCCGCCAGTCGTTTAAGGTGCGGAGTCTTCGGCCCGAGCATCTCGTGGGTTAAGCCGACCACGTTCAGAAGCAACAAGGGACGAGTCATGAGGGCTTTCGGGGATAAATTGATCGAATCAGGACGTTTCAGCCGGAATCGTGGCCTCATTGAGAGTGTTGCGCATCGAATATCAAACGTCAATCACGGACAAATGTTCGCGAACACTTTCCTCCATTCGCTGTGTCCCGTAGAGTGTGATCTTCAGTAAATTTTACTTCTGAAGGATGTGCTCGCGGTGCAAGCTCAAATCGTTTTGCTACCCGGTGACGGGATTGGCCCCGAAGTTGTTGCTCAGGGCGAGCGGGTGCTGTTGGAAATTGGCAAGAAATTCGGCCATACGTTCAAATTCAGTTCGGCGTCAATTGGCGGTTGTGCGATCGACCAATGCGGCAATCCGCTGCCCGACGAAACGCTGGCGGCGTGCAAAGCGTCTCAGGCGATTCTGCTCGGAGCCGTTGGCGGTCCGAAATGGGACGATCCCAACGCCAGGACACGACCGGAAGTCGGTCTTTTGAAAATCCGCAAGGAACTGGGGCTGTTCGCGAATCTTCGTCCGATTTTCGTCTCACCGCACCTTGTGTCCGCCTCGCCCCTCAAGACAGAAATCGTATCAGGGACCGATATCCTGTTTTTTCGCGAATTGACCGGAGGAATCTATTTCGGTCCCTCGGGAAAAGACGCGGATGCCAGCGGTGAATCGGCCTATAACACAATGGTTTACAGCACTCATGAAATCGAACGCATTGTGCGGTTGGCAGGTACAGCCGCTCGCGGCCGACGTAAAAAAGTTACCTCGGTCGACAAGGCCAACGTGCTGGAAGTCTCACGATTGTGGCGGAAGACATTTGAACGAGTCATGAAATCGGAATTTCCTGACGTTCAAATTGAAAACGTGCTCGTCGATGCCATGGCGATGCACCTGATTTCAAAACCCCGCAGTTTCGATGTGGTCGTTACCGAAAACCTGTTCGGTGATATTCTGACCGATGAAGGTTCAATGCTGCCTGGTTCTATGGGGATGCTCCCTTCCGCTTCGATAGGGTCGTCGGGGCCTGGCCTTTACGAACCGATCCACGGATCGGCTCCGGACATTGCCGGCAAGGGGATTGCCAATCCACTGGCGACAATTCTTGCCTCAGCAATGTTGTTACGGCACTCGTTGCAACTCGAAACAGAAGCCGTGGCGATCGAGCGTGCCGTTGATCGTGTGCTGGCCAAGGGACACCGGACAGCAGATTTGTCGGCAGGAGGTGCCAGCGTTGGAACTGCAGCAATGGGATCGCTGGTACTTGCCGAGCTGAATTCCTGAAACCGGATTAGCGATTCGGAGCAAACGGGTATTGCGGCAGCGAATTCCCCGACGAATTCGCCGCAGCTCCGTTCGCGTTACTTCCGGCATCGCGCCCGCCTGAGTTGCGCGGATTGATGCTCATCAGATCCATGCTCTCTTGCGAGCGAAAGGTATTGGCCGAATTGATGGCCGGTTTGGCTGGCAGTGAATTATTATCCGGCCACGTACCGTTATAGGGACGCGAGCCATCATTTCCTTTTCGATTGTCCATCGACGAATTTGATTCTGCTGCATTCGTCCCAAACAATTCGGCTCGTCGGTTTGAATTCTGCATCCAGCCTGTCGATGCGCCACTCGCCGCGTCGTTTATCGAACCGCGACTGCTCGAGTTCTGAAGATCGCTGCCCCAGCCCGATGAATTTGGAGAACTGCCCTGCGAGTTAAACAGTCTGGTCGAGGGTGATTCCCAGCTATTGGTGGGCGATGTCCAGGTGTTAAGAGGTGAATCGGGGTACAACGGCTTGTCAGTCTCACTCTTCGACATTGCCTCTTTTGCCATAGAACCCTGTGCATCGGCACCATATTGTGAATTCATATTGGATGTCGACTGTGATTTATCTCCAGTTAGCAGAATTGGTTGCGAGCCAGAAGACGCCGCCGGAATGTTGTTCTCGTACCCGGATACCGAGCCCGTCGAATCCTGGTGATGGTGATCCATCATGATCGGAAACATGCCGCCGGGGCCAGCGTTCAGCCCCATTTGGGCCGCCGTTTGTGTTGCTGATGCATAACCGTTGGCTTGCTGTACGCGGTTCGCGGGCGAACCTGGATTTTGACCCCAGGCGAATTGTTCCTGAGTCGGGCCATTTCGACCACGGAAGATCTCGGCAGGACGTCCACCGGCAGCAGAATTCTGCAAACGCCCCTGCGGCATTGGTGTCTGGAAATCACCGGATCGTGAATTGACCGCGTTGTTTGCAAATTGCTGCTGGTTGCCGGATCCCGAGTTCAGCATCGAATCGCTGCCTTGTGTTCCAGGATCGTTCTGACCACCAAACGCATTTCGCCGGGAATTCTGTTGTGCCATTTGAGCTTTCAGATTGTCCTGATCGAGTCGATCAGCATCGGCGGCAAGATTTTTCAGTCTCGACATTTCCTGCTGTAATTCGAATTCGCGACGTTGTCTGGCTTCC
>JANXOO010000096.1 GCA_025353525.1 Schlesneria sp.
CCGACGTGGGCGCCGGTCACGGCACCGCTTTACGCACTCGCCGAAGGACTGCTGCTGGGAGGCATTTCCGGGATGTATGAACGGGCATACCACGGAGTTGTTCCGCAGGCCGCTCTGGCGACACTCGGTACCATGGCCGCGATGCTGTTTGCCTACAAGACAGGATTGATCCGGGCGACTCGCGGATTTGCGATGGGACTTGCCGCTGCAACGGGCGGGATCGCGTTGATGTACGTGGTCTCAATAATCCTGTCGCTGTTCCATGTGAGTGTCCCATTCCTGCATCAGCCAAATATGATCGGAATCGGGATCAGTCTGGTGATCGTGATTGTTGCCGCCCTCAATCTGATCATGGACTTTTCCTCCATTGAGCAAGCGGCGGAATCGGGAGCGCCGAAGTATTTCGAATGGTATTCCGCATTTGGCCTGATGGTGACGCTCGTCTGGTTGTACATCGAGATCATCCGGATTCTCGTGATGATTGCCCAATTCACACAGTCTTCACGCGACTGATCATACTCACCGGTTGCCATTCGCAAAAGGGGGACAGGCACCAGGAAGACCTGGAGCCCGTCCCCCTTTTGCGGCTGCATTTCCGGTCGACATACGGGAACAGGACTTATGGAATTGGCTAAATGTTTGGAAGAGACGACCGGGCAGTCGGCCGATCCGAAACCTTTTCACCAGCGGTGTCACCGGGGCTGGCAACGATTCTTCCATACTGTTTTTCGAGTCGGATTCGTACCCGTACTGCTTGGCTTGCTGGAATTCGGCCGTGATGATTTTGTTGCGGCCGACGACCGGCCGTTGACGCCTTTGCTCAAGACGTTTGTCGACGAGTTTGTTGCGATTAAACCAGGTGAATCCCGGTTCCCGAAATCATTTGAAATGGGTGACAATTCAGGTCAACCCGATGAGCGGCCCCGACATCAGGTCGTGATGGCACATTCGTTTTCCATCGCGAAATACGAAGTACCGCAAAACCTGTACGAAGCCGTAATGGAGACGAATCCCGGACGCTGGAAAGGGCCTCGAAATTCCGTCGAAATGACTTCGTGGGACGATGCCAACGAGTTCTGCCGGAAAATCACCGAATCGCTGAAGTCGCAGAAATTGATCGCTGACAATGAAGTCGTCCGACTTCCAACAGAAGCCGAATGGGAATACTGCTGCCGTGCTGGTACCACGACCCTTTACAGTTTCGGTGATCGAGCTCAGAAGGATGGCGACACATCGCCCAACGCAACGCTTCTCGACGAATTCGCGTGGCATACAGGGAACGCGGCCGGGAACGATCCCCCGGTTGGGGCTCGTAAACCCAATCCGTGGGGCCTGTATGACTTTCACGGGTACTTGTGGGAATTCACTGCCGATGCGTGGGATACCGGCTATGACAGAGCACCAACTGACGGTTCTGCCGTCCGTGTCACAGACGAAACACGGTTCGTTTCGGTTCGCGGCGGGTCCTGGAAAGACGGGTTTGAAATGCTCACGAGCACGCGCCGGCGCAAGTTATCTCGTCTTGAAAAGGACGACGCGGTTGGCTTCCGTTGCGTGAAATCCGAAATCGCCAAATGAGTGTGTTCGCCAACGATTTTCGACCGTGACAACAATTGGTGTGTGGACCGGGTTTTGATCGGCAACTCAATTTCCACGCAACGCCATTGGCCCATCGTCCGGCACCGGTACATTATTGGCTTCCGGTGAATCAGGTGTCGGTGGCACTGTCTGGGGTGATTCGACCGGAGGTGGCTGAATCGAAGGGACCTCAGTCGCCGGAATTCGATTCAAAGGAACAGACATCAACAGAGCCACGATGTGGTTTCCTGACCCCGTCACTTCCAACGCAGCCTGCAGAACTTCGCGAGCTCGACGGTCTCCGTCAAAATGCAACATGGCTCCCAACAGGTACAGACGATCCTGATTTCGCAGGTCTTCCCGGGTCCAGCGAGCGATGTCGTTAATGATCGTCGTTCGTGTGACGCGGCTTTCAGGACCAAGAACCGATTCCAGCGATTCGCCCGGGTCCCCGACATGAGGATCGATACTCAACGCTCGTTTGAATTCGTGAACTGCTTCGGGGTATCTCTTCAACGCCGCGCTGGCGAACGCCACGCGGATGTGAGAGTCAGCACGGTCGTCGGCATGGATTGTGGCGTTGCGGTAGTTGATGTAGGCCTGCGTCCAGTTTTGCAGCTTCATTTTTTCGTCACCGAGTGCGTCCATCTCGCAACTTTGCTGGAACGACGTGGGACTCGACATCGCAACCGGTTGTACACTCGCCGCGTGTGGAAATCCGCGATCGTGAATTCCATTCCCGACGGGCACCTGCGA
>JANXOO010000973.1 GCA_025353525.1 Schlesneria sp.
TGCCATGTCGGTTGCGCCGGGAACTGTCACCGCGATGCTCAAGACGCTCGCCGAAACCGGTCATGCCGATTACAGGCCCTACGAAGGGGTTCGCCTGACGGACACCGGACGTGCCATCGCACTCAGAATGCTTCGCCGTCACCGGTTGATCGAGCTGTTTCTGGTCAAAACGCTGAATCTTGACTGGGACCAGGTTCACGAAGAAGCAGAAAATATGGAGCATGCCGTCAGCGATAATCTCGTCGACCGGATGGACGAATATCTGGGGCGACCCAATTCCGACCCCCACGGCGACCCGATTCCTTCGGCAGACGGAGCGATGCGGGGGCACCCCGAACTCGCTATCCCGCTGTCGACGGTCGCTTCCGGATCGAATATTCGAATTGTCCGGGTCGTCAATCAGGACGGAGACTTCTTGCGGTTCCTTCGCGAAACCGGTTTCGCACTGCATCAGGTGTGTCGGGTCGTTTACAACAGTCCGGAGGCGGGGATTGTGACGACCGAAATCGACGGGCGGCAGGTCACGCTGGGTCATCCGGCCGCTTGCCAGTTGCTGGTTGAATCGGTGTGACCGATCATTTGAAGCGAGGTCATCGTCTGTGGTTCCGGAACCTCGAAGCGCGTATGCATTGCAGTTCTTCCTGCTTGCTGCCGTCGTTCTGGCTGCTGCTGCCAGCCTGTCGTATGTCCTGACGGAAACGCTGTTCGTTTCGAAATTGAAACCGCATCAGTTTTCAGCGGCATTCATCGTCAGCACCGGACTGTTAATCGCAGGAAGTGCATGTATGTTTCGCGCGGTCGAATCGGTACGTCGCGAAAGACAAAGGCCATTTCGACGCTGGCTCGAACTGGCATTGACGATGGGGACGTGCTTTGTCGGAGTGCAAACCTATGCCCTGACTTGCCTTATGCGACAGCAGCCGCCGGAAGAGGCATCAACAGGCGCCGCGGCGTTCGTCGCGGTTTTCGCGGTCTTGCACGGTATGCACTTCGTGGTGGCGCTATTGTTTCTTTGTTACGTGACCATTCAGGCGTTGGCCGATCGCTACGATCACGAATACTTTTGGGGCGTGACAATTTGCGCCTGGTTTTGGCACGCTCTGGGAATTGTCTGGCTCGCAATCCTCGTCGTAATGTTGATTGCTCGAGTTTACAATTGAACGGGCGACCAAATTGGCGCGAGACACGCTGGTGAATTCAGTGTCAGCCCGGTTTTGCACACGGGTTTTGGTGTCGTTGAATCACGGACACTTCGCGTGATAGCAAATGAAGCACACAATCAGATTGCCCGACGCGATTCGGGTTTTGCGGTCGCTTTCGGGGCTGATCGAGCCTGTTCCGAGAGACCTTCAGATGAAATCAGGTCGACAAGCTCCTGAGCGATGCCATCCATTTCGATGACGAGAGAATCAACTTTCCCGGAAAAGTACATGTACATAATTAGCGCCGGAATCGCGATTCCGAGTCCTGCTGCCGTCGTCAGCAGCGACAGTCCGATCCCGCCAGCAAGTTCCTCGGATTTTCCCATCGCTGATTTTTCTGAAATCCGGTTGAACGATTCGATCATCCCGGCAACCGTCCCCAGCAACCCCAGCAACGGAGCAACTGTCGCAGCACCGTTCAAAACACGAATGTGCTTGCGCAACTGGCTGATCTGACGTTCCCCGCCGTCAATAATCGCCTGTTCGACTTCGACGCTGCTCTTGCCCCATTTGCGAATCCCGTTGGCTAAAACGAGTGCAATCGGACTGCCGTTGTCTTCGCATAACTTGACGGCTACTTTGGGGTCCAGGTTCCCGTCATGCATGTGCTCAAAAAATCGTTTGACGAAATGACGAGGGATCACGCGACCATGTCGCAATACGACCAGTCGTTCGATGGTGAACCAGACGACGACGATCGATGTCAGGCCGAGCGGATATCGAAAAATCCCCAAAGCCATCCAGATCTCGTAAGGATCGTTGGGGATTTTTCCAACACGAATTGGCGCGGCTTCTTTCGGTGCCGAATCTTTGATCGGTGCCGGTGCGGCAGGATTATCACCCTGAGCCATCACGCGGGAAACGTCAGAACTGACCGTCAGCAACAGCAGCCCGGAAAATACGCAAATCGACAACCACTTCATCCGGACACAAGGGCGATCGTCCTGCATGCGGGGTCTGCAATTCATCGTTTCGTCTCTTGTTTTTTGTCGGATTGATCCGGAAGACCCGATACGGGGCCGAATCGTCCATCCATTCACTCGGTCAATCATTCGGACATTCTACTGATTTGGCAGAAAAACCAAATGCCGAAACGAATGTTGCTTCCGAGTCGCCCCGTACCAAAGGATCAAGGTGCAAGGAATGGAACATTCCGGGACCAGGATCCCAAAAACGAAAAACGCCCTCCGATTCCTCGAAGAGCGCCTTTCTCAACGTCCTTTAGTTTAACTGCCCTGAGCGGAGAGGGTGGGATTTGAACCCACGGTGATATTGCTACCACACTGGATTTCGAGTCCAGCACAATCGGCCACTCTGTCACCTCTCCAATAGCACATTTTCCCGATGTTTACGCGTTTCACTGAAGAGAACCTCAGTCTCGTCAACAGTCGCTGCGCCGGATTTTCTGAAATCAGGCAACGCCAACGCGTCGCGCTGGACCATTGCGTGACACTTGGGACACCACCCTCAATGCAGTCGGGAATCGATGCTGTGGCGGGATTCTAGCGAAACATCCGTGACGTGAAAACCCAAGCCAACCAGCAGATGTCAGGAGAGTGCCATCACAATCAGGATTCCGGCAGCCATCAGGGTTTTCGATTTCCCTGATAATACCGTTGGTGTGGCTACGTCACGACAACTCATAAAACGCCCCGGAACTGGCCGATCGGTCGTTACGCTTCAGGCGGCTGTTTTTGCATTACCAGGCAGCCCAATCAACGCCGCCTTGCATCGCGGATCATCCCAGCATTTCTTCCAGCACGCGAGCGGGGGCTTCGCTGAATTTCAGTGGCTCCATCGAATACGATGCTCGTCCCTGAGAGAGACTTCGAACGTCGTTCGAATAGCCGAACATTGTCGCCAGGGGGGCTTCGGCATCGATGACGACCAGGTTGGCCCGCAATTCCGTGTTCACGATCATTGCACGACGGGAATTCAGGTCAGCCGAGACGTTCCCGACAAATCCCTCGGGCGTCGTGACTTCGAGCTTCATAATCGGTTCCAGCAGCACGGTACCGGCCTTTTCAAGTGCCTGACGGAAGGCCAACGCCGCTGCGTGTTGAATCGCTGCTTCCGTGGTTTCTCCGTCACGATATTCGACGCTTAAAATCGTGACCTGCAACTCGTGCAGAGGATAGCCAACCGCTCCGCTTCCCCCGAGTTGCTCTTGAAGAGCCCGGATCAATGTTGCCTGCAATTCCTCTGGTAATTCGCCCGGTTTCAGACGATTGATGACAGCGTCCGCCAGTGCTTTCACGCTCGGCTCGATCTTGATGCGGACGGCTCCGAACTGGTTTCCGCTGGCGCCGTGCCGGTCAACTCGTCCCTCGGCTTCGGCAGCGTTTCGTACACTTTCGCGATACGTCACGCGCGGCCTGTGTGTCCTGATCTTCAGCTTGAAATCACGTTCGATGCGTTTGCTGATGATTTCCAGGTGTAACTCGCCCATTCCGCTGATGATCGTTTGCCCCGTCTCTTCGCTCGGGTTTCTGGAAAACGTCGGGTCCTGCTTCGCCATCAGTGTCAGAACTTCGTCCAGCTTCTTGCGGTCGGCACTGCTTTCCGGTTCGATCGCCATCGAAATGACCGATTCGGGAAAATGGATCGATTCCAGCAATATCCCGTGCAACGGGTCGCATAGCGTATCGCCCGTCACGGAATCTTTTGGGCCGACCAACCCCACGATGTCACCCGCTGACGCTTCATCCAGTTTCTCTCGCGAATCGGCCTGAATCCGCCAAAGCTGACTGATCAGCTCTTTGCCTCCCGTTCGTGGATTCAGCATGCGGGATCGACTTTTCAAGACCCCCGAATAGATCCGGATGAAATCGAGTTCCATGTGTTCATCGATCTGAATCTTGAAGACCAGTCCGCAGAACGGTTCCTTGTCTGATGGTTTGCGGATTTCTTCCTTGTCTGCTTTTTTCGGATTCGGATTGCGCCCCTTCACAGGAGGGACATCTGCGGGACTCGGCAAATACTGAACTACCGCATCCAGAATCGGCTGTACGCCGACATAGTCCAGCGATGCACCGCATAATACCGGTTGTAACTGACATGAAACGACCGCCTTGCGGAGCACTCGAATCACTTGCTCGGGCGGCAAATCGCCCGTCGCGTCGAAGATGGCAAACGCTTCGTCGTCAGTTAATGCGATGGCATCGATCAGCTTCGTGTGCCACTCCTGAGCCCGTTCGAGTTCACTGTCGGGGATCGGTTCTGTCCGAATCTCGCGGCCCTGGTTTTCGCTGCTGAAGTACAGGGCCTTCATCGTGATCAGGTCGATGATGCCGCAGAACCCGTTCGGACGCTCTGTGGGGCCTTCGCCGATCGATAACTGGATCGCTACAGGGTTAGCATGCAATCGACTGGCAATTTGACCGAAAACCCGGTCGAATCCGGCCCCGATTCGGTCCATTTTGTTGATAAAGCAAATTCGTGGAACGTTGTACTTGTCCGCCTGCCTCCAGACGGTTTCGCTTTGAGCTTCGACACCTTCCACCGCACTGAAGACGACTACGCCACCGTCGAGCACTCGCAAGCTGCGTTCGACTTCGGCCGTGAAATCGACGTGTCCTGGAGTGTCGATGATATTCACAACGTGATCGAGCCATTGGCAGGAAATGGCTGCCGAATAGATCGTAATTCCGCGAGCCGCCTCTTCCGGGTCGAAGTCAGTGACGGTCGTGCCTTTATCGACATCGCCCATGCGGTGCGTGGCTCCGGCATAGAACAGGATGCGTTCGGTCGTCGTCGTCTTGCCCGCATCAATGTGGGCAATAATCCCGATATTTCGAATTTTTCCGATGGAACTGGTCATTTTGATCGCAATTGTCGATTCGGACTGGTGACTACGTAAAAAGAGACCCGGTATCGTTGGATACCGGGTCTTTTGTATCTGAAAGAAGGCAGGCTAAATCCTGAACTCCAACGTTTGGCAGGCTAAAGCGCGACCTTCTGCGGTTCGATTACCATGCAAAGTGAGCGAACGCCTTGTTGGCATCGGCCATACGGTGAACGTTTTCACGCTTGGTGATGGCAGCCCCTTCACGGCGGTAGGCAGCCATCAGTTCTTCGGCAAGGCGGCGATCCATGGGACGCCCCTTCTTGTCACGGCAAACTTCCAGGATCCAGCGAATCGCAAGAGTCTGCTGTCGCTTTGAATTGACAGGCGTTGGAACCTGATAGTTTGCACCACCGACGCGCTTGGATTTGACTTCCAGCGACGGGCGGCAGTTCTCGACCGCCATCGTGAAGATTTCGATCGGTTCCTTATCAGGGATCTTCTCGGAAATCATATCCATCGCGGAATAGAAAGAACGCTGTGCAACGCTCTTTTTACCGTCGTGCATCAGGCAGTTGATGAACTTCGAAGCCAGTTTCGAACCATAACGAGGGTCTGGCTTGAGGTGCGTTCGGCTGCACGTAAATTTGTCTGCCATCTTAAAATCTTCTTCAACAGAAATTCAGCATGAAAATCGATGAGCCATCAACAAAGCGGCCCGTATTGGATATTTCGGGTTGCCAGTTACTTGGGTCGCTTGGCCCCGTAACGGCTGCGAGCTTGCATACGCTTGGCGACACCCAGCGTATCCAGAACACCGCGGATAATCTTGTAGCGAACACCCGGCAAGTCACGAACACGGCCACCGCGAACGAGGACAATCGAGTGCTCTTGCAGGTTATGGCCTTCACCGGGAATGTATGCCGTGACTTCCTTGCCATTCGACAAGCGAACACGAGCCACCTTGCGCAGCGCCGAGTTCGGCTTTTTCGGTGTCACGGTTTTGACCAACAGACACACACCGCGCTTCTGCGGGCAGCCTTCCAGCACCGGCGTTTTGGTGCGAACGGGCTGATGTTTCCGCGGTTTTCGTATCAGTTGATTGATCGTCGGCATGCTGTTACCTGTGTCTGGTCTGTGACGCGAGTCCCTGATCGGCTCATTCTCTATGAATCCGATCCGGAACTCGTAGAGTGTAAATATCAAAGGCGAGAACTTCAAGCTCTCGACTCAAGACTTCCTTGCTTCGTTTTCGTAATTTTGATCCGGAAACCGCATTCTTGCGCCCGATCACCGTTTATTTTGAATCTGACGAACTGTTCGACAAATCCGGTTCATTCAACAAATTGGCCCGGGCCGCAAGGATGCGATCCCGTTCTGCATAGATTTCAGCCAGAGCTTCCGGCTTGATCTTTACTTCCGACTGCTGATGCAACTGGAAACCGGTTCCGGCTGGAATCAGGTGGCCAAGAATAACGTTTTCCTTCAGTCCCACCAGATTGTCAATCTTCCCGGCAATGGCCGCTTCGGTCAGTACCTTGGTCGTTTCCTGGAAACTCGCTGCCGAGATGAAACTGTCGCTTTGAACGGCCGCCTTCGTGATCCCCAGAAGTTGCGTACTGGCATTTGCCGGTCGCGGCTTCGCGGTCTTCACCAAATTACCACTCGACGATTCAATTTCGCGGTTAACTTGCTCGATCGTTACCAGCGGAACAACATCGCCTTCATGGAATTCTGAATCACCGGGATCGGTGACTCGGGCACTTGACTGCAACTTCTGATTCATCTTACGGAATTCGAAGCGGTCGACCAGAACGCCAGGCAGCATCACCGTATCGCCGACATCTTCGACCTTGAGCTTGCGGAGCATTTGAGACAGCACAATTTCAATGTGCTTGTCATCGATCACGACGCGCTGTGACCGGTACACGGTCTGAATTTCGTGCAACAGGTATTGCTGCACCGCTTCTTCACCGCTCACCCGCAGAATGTCATGTGGCACCAACGGGCCCCGGACCAGTGCGTCACCGGCACGAACCTGGTCCTTCGCATGGACGAGCAACTGCTTGCCGTGCGGAATCACGTGTTCTTTTTCTGTGCCGTCGGCACCGCGAACGATAATGATTCGCTTGCCACGTTTCTTTTCTGCAACCAGTTCGATCTCGCCGTCGATTTCTGCAATGATCGCAGGCTCTTTTGGCTTTCTGGCTTCGAAGAGTTCTGTGACTCGTGGAAGACCCCCTGTGATGTCTTGCGTACCCGACGTTTCACGAGGATTCTTGGCGAGTACCGAACCGGCAGAAATCTGCTGCCCTTCGGTCACTTCGATACTGGCACGTTCCGGCAAGTAGTAGAAGTCCAGGATCTTGCCGGTCGAATCTTCCAGCACGATTTGCGGATGCAATTCGCCCTTGTGTTCGATGACAGTCTTACGAATATTTCCGCTCGGGTCTTTCTCGGACCGGATCGACTGACCTTCCACCAAATCCTCGAAACGAACTCGTCCGCCGACTTCGCAAAGGATCGGAATCGAGTGTTGGTCCCATGTACACAGGACTTGCCCGATGATGACATTTTCGTTTTCCGCCACCTGCAGCACCGCACCCGTCGGAACGGTATACCGTTCAAGTTCGCGGTCCTTCGAGTCGACGACGATCAGTTCTCCATTTCGTCCCAGAACGACGCTCTTGCCATCGGCGTTAACAACGCTGCGGATGCGAGCCAACCGGACGTGTCCGGCACGTCGCGACTTGATTTCGCTTTCCTGAATGTCCTTGATCGCGACACCGCCGATATGGAACGTTCGCATCGTCAACTGCGTTCCCGGTTCACCGATACTCTGAGCGGCGATGATCCCGACAGCCAGGCCTTCTTCAACCAGCGAGCCGGTCGACAGGTCCATTCCGTAACACAGACGGCACATCCCCAGATCGGATTCGCACGTCATCGGGCTGCGAACCTGAATCTTTTCCAGACCCATTTCCTCGATCTTGCGCGAGATATCGACTGTCACCAGCTCGTTTTCGCGAACGATAACTTCGTCCGTAATCGGATTCACGATGTTCTGCCGACTGACGCGGCCACGAATTGCGTCCGCCAGGCTGACTTCAACTTTCTCGCCGCGATAAACGACGCCGCGAGTGATCCCCTTCGTTGTGCCGCAGTCGTGAGTCGTGACAACCATGTTCTGGCAAATATCTGCCAGTTTGCGGGTCAGGTAACCGCTGTCTGCCGTTTTCAACGCGGTATCAGCAAGTCCCTTGCGAGCACCGTGGGTCGAACTGAAGTATTCCAGAACCGACAGTCCTTCACGGAAGTTGGCCTTGATCGGAGTTTCGATGATTTCGCCGCTTGGCTTGGCCATCAAACCACGCATACCGGCCAACTGGCGAATCTGTTCCTGACCCCCTCGTGCACCTGAGTCTGCCATCAGGTACACAGGGTTGACGTAGGCTCCGTTATCGCGGTGGTCGTTCTTGAACGCTTCCATCATCGCGACCTTGATCAGATCGCTGGCGTGCGTCCACGTATCAAGCACCTGTTCGTAACGTTCCTTGGCTGTGATGACGCCTTTTTCGTAAAGCTTCTGCTTCTTCAGCACCGTACTTTCGGCGGCCAGAATTACTTTTTCCTTGTTGTCGGGCGTCTTGAGATCGCTTGCGGCGAAAGACAATCCGCTTCGTGTTGACTCGCGGAATCCGACTTCTTTCATGCGGTCAAGCAACTTGATTGTGTGTCGCCGACCCAGTTCGAGATAACAATCGGAAATGACGTTTGCCAGATCTTTGTTCTTCATCGTGATGTTGTAGTACGCCATCTTCGCAGGAAGAATGTCGTTGAACATGACTCGACCGACGCTGGTATCGACGATGCCGCCCAGCGTGTAATCGTCAGAACCTTCGCCCTTGACGCGTTTGTCCTTCGGCATCCGCACCTTGATCGCCGTGTGTAGCAGCACTTTTTCCAACAAAAACGCGGTATGAACTTCTTGCGTCGATGCGAACGTCATCCCGTGTCCGGGCCGATCGTCCTTCTTCAATGTCACATAGTAGCAACCCATCACGATGTCCTGCGACGGACTGATGATCGGTGCCCCGTTGGACGGGCTGAAGATGTTGTTGGTCGACATCATCAGCGTCGTTGCTTCGACTTGTGCTTCGATCGACAAAGGCAGATGGACGGCCATCTGATCGCCGTCGAAGTCGGCATTGAATCCCTTGCAAACCAGCGGATGGATCCGGATCGCGTTCCCTTCCACCAGGATCGGTTCGAACGCCTGAATCCCCATGCGGTGCAGAGTCGGAGCACGATTCAGCAGCACCGGGTGGTTGGTGATGACTTCTTCAAGAATATCCCACACTTCTTCGTCGCGACGTTCCAGCATTCGCTTGGCACTTTTGATCGTGTCCGCGTGGCCGAGTTCCTTCAGGCGGCGAATAATGAACGGCTGATACAGTTCCAGAGCGATCTTCTT
>JANXOO010000986.1 GCA_025353525.1 Schlesneria sp.
CTGCCGCGGGCGTCCGACCAGGCCTCGCGAAGCCGATTCTGTCGAAGGACTGCGAACCGCCAGTCCGAATGTCATCCACGACAGAAAAAAGCACGCCACACCTGCCGACACGTTTGTCACCACTTGGTAACTGAAGAGTGTTTCCTGAAAACCTGTTGTCAGGATCGAGCCCATTTGAATGAAAATGCACGATTCTGCGACCCATGCCAAGGCATTTACCATAAATGTCGAAGAAGCGATCAGTGGCAGGACCATCCAGTAAAGTAAACCCGGAACCACAAAATACGCGGCCACGGCGATCGACAGCCACATGGCGGCTGTGCGATTGCGGGGTGCCAGTGTTGAACACAACAGGCCAATCCCCGACAGCAGGACCATATATGATATCAGCCCGGCGTACGTCGACTGAATCTGATTCTGAGTGATGCCCCCAAGAGTGACTGCCAGCAACGTAAACGGATACTGCACGCCGATCAGTATCACCGCCTGGATTAATCGCCCGACCGACTTGCCCAGCAGAATGCCAAGCGGGCTGATTCCTGCCATCAGCATCAGACCCAGTGTGTCTTCTTCCTTCTCTTCTGTAATTGCCGTCGAGAAAAAGCCGACTCCCATCAGCGTCATAAAGACGAGATTGAGATAGGCGATGCTTTGAAAGAATCGCAACCCGGGTGCTCCGAACATTGAACTTGTCGCTGTTGCCACAGCGACTGCAATATAAATGGCGATCATCAACCCGAAACGCGCGAGGTGCGGACCCCAGGCTCGCGAATCAAGACGCAGCGAACGTTCAACCAGCGCAAAAACGCCGACAAGCATCTGCAATTCCTCACAAAGGCAAGGACTAAACTCGTTTTGTCACATCAAACGATCATACCCGTATCGTCCAGTGCCGGTCACTCGTTGCTTGCGCGGATTCCGGAGGTAGTCCGAGCTCGGCCACCAGTGATCGCACTTCATCCAGCGACAATGCCGCGTGAAGCGATTCCCGAAACATCCGCCGCTGGTGATCGTTCGCGTCGATCGCGTACCTCGCGACGAGCGATTCAAGAGAGGGGCGATCGTTCGGTCGCATCAGATCGCGAATGAAAAACGTACCGCCCGGTTTGAGGATGCGCCACAATTCACGCAGAACGATCAGGGGATCCGGAATGTGATGAATGATGCTGTTTGAAATGACGGCGTCGTACGACGCATCCGTGTCGGGCAACTGCTTGCAATCGCGCAGAACCGGATCAATCAATTGGCCCAGTCCCGCCGCCGAAACATTCTGCCGGGCGATAACCAGCATCGATTCAGCAAGATCGCTGGCCGTGACAACAACGTTCTGACCCCGTTTTAGCAGTTCGATCGGGATGAGTGCCGTCCCGGTTCCCGCATCGAAGATCCGGTAAGGCAAACGATTCGGCATGTCATCCCGAACGAACGCAGACAAAAAGTCATCGACGAAAACCCGATTCACGTGGCTGTGATCCATCCGGTCGTATTCCAATGCCTCGTCGGCAGAATCCATGACTTCGGGTTCGAGGATTCGGTCGAGCATTTGTTTTTCCGGTATGAATCAACGTTCGAGGCGATCGGTGGTTTTATACCGCACGCGGCCATGAATGAGGCATTCATCGAAAACCCGTTTCCGCGGATCGCGATGGACCATCATTCGGCGCTTGGCATTCCGTCGAAAGTTCAGTTTCTGCAAATGTCTCATCCCTTGCCGTGCGAAGTACAGTTCCGATCAGCAGTATCACTCGACAGTCGGTACTTTTCAAACTGGCAGGCGGGCAGGGATCGGAGAGTGCATACGCATTCAAATCGACTCAAGTCATGAAGAGTCGCTTCCGAACTGACACCTTTGTTCGTTCCATATGACGCACGGTTGAACTTCTCGGCTCCACGATTGTATGCTCGTGCATCTGATTTCATATTCTGCCGTAGCTCGAAAACGCGGCGCAACGTGTTTGTGTTCGCCGTTTTTTAATCGAGATCGAACCGCAAATCGGATAATGGAAGAATCAAGTGGGCAAGGTTGATACTACGATGTCGTATTCATTTCGCTGCAGGAATCGACGGGCGTTCACATTAATTGAATTGCTCGTTGTGATCGCGATTATTGGTGCATTAGTCGCATTGCTTCTTCCCGCGGTCCAACAGGCACGCGAGGCGGCACGGCGAATTCAGTGCAAGAACGGGCTGAAGCAGATCGGCCTGGCGTTTCACAATTATGAAAGTAGCTACGGGCAGTTTCCGCCAGCGTACATCCTGTTGAAAGGACCAATTCTGGGGTCGTTTTATGGCGGTACGCCCGCCCGGTACGATGATGCCAACGTCCATGGCTATACCGAATTTCTGCTTCCGTATCTCGATCAATCCGGGATCTACAATCGGATTGATTTCAACGAGCCGTACTTCTCACCGTTGGATCTCAGTTTTGTGGGATTGCCAACTTATGCCGCCAACAATCAGGTTGCTGTTCGCAATGTTATTCCGAGTTTTGTGTGCCCCTCGGCGCAGCGTTCACAAATTCCCGTCACCACGGAATTTTCCCAACTCGGAGCGCCACTCATGTCAACCAGTGGGCCGATGGATTACAGCCCCTTCGGAGGAGTCAACGGCACCGTTTGGACCGACACTATTGCTCCGCGCGTCAGCGGTACCAATCGCAATGGGATTTTGTCGAATCTGAATCCAACGCCCCGTATTGGCGACATCACCGACGGCACGTCGAACACGCTGATCTTGTTTGAATTGGCGGGCCGCAACGATTTGTACCGGCGGGGAAAAAGAATCGAGATCAACGGAACGGATGGGGGTGGTTGGGCCGATTTGTTGAACTATGAAAATTGGCTTTCGGGAAGTTCCCCCGACGGTTCCGGCAGCGGTTCGTGCCTCATCAATTGCACCAACGACCACGAGACGGGTATGTACAGCTTTCATGTCGGAGGCGTTCACATCCTGATGTCGGATGGTTCCGTACGCTTCCTGAGCGAGAACACCGACACGATCGCCGTTTTCCGATTGGGAGCCTTTCAGGATGGTGGAATCATCGAAATGCCATAGGAGGGCGAATCGATCACACATCGTTACTTCTGTTGCGGCAATCGGTTGCAACATTTTTCAAGTTTTTATTCGGGTTTTCAAAGAATGCGACTCGCGCTGGCCATTCGTTGCCGTAATACCAACTGAGCGCTAGCGCCCGCTGGGGAGCGAACGTTGACGAACGAACCGATCAAACCTCAACCCGAGCCTAACGGAGCACTCACCGCCGCGCAACAGGCGCTGAAGAACAATTCGAAAACTGGTTTTTTTCGGGCCATCGGCGAAGTGATGCGTCCGAAGGCCAAACAAATCGCGCGTCGATTGCGATCTCCGTTAGGAGGAACAGAAGATTTGATCCAGGATGCGTCCCAGCGTGCAATTCGAGTGCAATCGGACTGGAATCCGTCCAAAGGCTATCTCCGAAATTTTCTATTCAAATGTCTCCGATGGGCAATGATTGATGTCGACCGTCATGAATCAGGGAGAATCCCGGGCACTGCTGAAACCAATTCGACCAGCGCCGAGCATCCGGTCGAACGCAGACCGAATCGGCGCCCCGAACCCATTTTCGACGCGGAGAAATTTGCGGAAGCGTCACCGACATTCTCGGCAATTGACGCAATCGCTTTGAAAGAGGCGTTGTCTCAACTCGAAACCAATCTGCCGAATGCCTTTCGTGTCATCCAGTATCGCTATCAACAAGAACCGCTCTCGTTGGCGGAAACGGCGGCGGAAATGGGACTGGGCGTTAAGGCGGTCACGGCACTCGAACAGCACGCCCTGCAATTTCTTCGCATCCGACTCAGTTGAAGCCCTATGACCATGATCTCTGATGATACTCACGATGACGTCGACCGCCATTTGGACGCGGTCCTCGTCCTCGCGCACGAGGAGCGGACCGCGTACCTGGAACGACTCGGGCATCGCAATCCGGATTTGAAACGCGAGATCGAGCAGCGGCTGAAGCAATTCGATCTCCCTGTGTTTGCGGAAACCAATTCTCTGCAAGCGGGCTCCGTCGCGGTGTTCAACTCGTTCGCCAAAGTCGATCTGATAACGGAGCTGGCCCCACCCGACCACAATGCCAAGCGATTGCACTACGCTGGCAAACGGGGCTTCCCAGTTGCCTTTCTCCTCTTTTTGGTATTTTTGATCAATGACATTTCCAACCGACGTTGGGACTTGGAGCCAGACAGTTGGCTATTTCTCGCCCACCTGTTCGCGCTAGCCGCCTGCGGAATTCCGATGGTTCTGGCCTACAGCCTCAGCCGACCGAGCTTTACGTTACTGAGGCTGTGCGAGAAGTCGTGTCTGTTCGGCACAATGATTTATCTCGCGACCTTTCAATGGTGCGAACTGCGAGCGTCGATCGACTTGGTGAATGGCGCTACCGACCGACAACGAGGTTTTTTGGATACACTCAACGACAGTTTTTCGTTGCGGTGGTCGATCATGCTCTTTAACTACGTTCTGTTTCTGCCGCGTC
>JANXOO010000989.1 GCA_025353525.1 Schlesneria sp.
TGGTCTTTGTCATGTGGCCAGACGCAGCGACGTGGCGGCTCGGTCGGCGCCTCGCCCTCCCATGATGCGGATTTGCCTTTTCTTGCTTGTCTTCTCTGTGCCTGTGTGCCTTGTGGTTAACGTCCTCTTGCGACGATTCGCCCTGGAGAAATCCACTGGCATGTCAGCAACTTGCGACGATTGTTCATGCGCCGATCCTTAGGGACCAAACGCTTCGGGTTACCTAAAGTGAGTACCATTGGGCTGACGCCGCTCGGCTCGCCTGAATACCGAACTTGACTACTACGTTTGATAATCACGTTAGCCGACCGTACGTGCCCGACACGATTTCAAATCGCGTTGTCACTTTGGCTCTTCACTCGCCCCCGTTGCGGGATCACCTTCTGCTGCGGGTTCTGCTGCGGGTTCTGCTGCTGGTTCTGCTGCGGGTTCTGCTGCTGGCTCGTTGGCCGGTGCTGCGGCCGGCTTTTCGGCTGCGGCCTTTGATTTGACGAGCGTCTTACGGCCCTGACGCAGGTTTTCGAAGCTGTCGCCCGAGATCACGTAATACCATTCAGCGAATCGGCGGTTCAAATCCTTGACCTGCTTTTCGCCCGCTTTCACCTTTTCTTCGAGCGCCATCACATCGGCTTCGTATTTTTTCAGATCCGCATCGTATTTCGCCATTGCGGCTTCGTGAGCCTTTTTCGGATCGTCTTTTTTGGCAGCATTCTCAGTTGTGGCTGCGTCAGTTGCGGCTGCGTCAGCAGCAGGAGCGTCAGCAGCAGGAGCATCAGGCTTTGCCTCTTCGGCTGGCGGTTCGGGTTTTTCCGGAGCGATCGGTTTTGGCCCCAGTGCATCAGAGTCAAACTGAGCCTGAGCGAACAGATAGCGACTCTTGATCTTCTTCGAGCCATTTGGCTTGTCGTCTTTGCCCGCTTCGGCGGTGTCCTTCTTTTCGCCCTCTTTACCCTCGTCGTTTGACTTGATGAATCCCGCTTCGACTTCTTCTTCGCTTCCGGAAAAGACCGAACCGAAGTGCAATTCGTATGCGACACCCTGTTCGGTCACCGCGACGACATCACCTTCTTGTGAAATCATGGCCATCCCCTTGCGGTTCGGCAGCGGTACGAAGAAGAAGCCCATGTCTTCCATTTCGCGTCGCGTGCGTTCGTCCAGGGCCAGCCCGAGATCATCCTGCAATCGTTTCTTGATTCGCTCGTTCTTCGGCCGTACTCCGACAATCTTCAGATCGTCGAGGGCCTGAACCATCTTGCGGACTTCGTCTTCATTGACTTCTTCGGTCGCTTCGTTAATTTCCTCGAGCTTCCATTTATCGGTCGACGTGGCGCGGGACAGCTTGTTCGTCTCTTTGCCCGTCATTTTTCCACCCTCGGCCGTGAATTCGACGCTGTGCTTGTCGATCACGACCGTTCGCAGTTTCGATCCGTCGAGTTTCAGCAAATCGGGCTCGATCCAGTCGGCAAATTTCGTCGAAACATCGACGCTGAGTTTAGCGCGATAGGTTTGTTCTTCAGTCGGCTTGCGCACGTAAAAGTAACCGGCAGCTCCTTTGACTTCTTTGCCAATGATCAGATCCGCCAGAGTTTTACCTTCCTTGCCGTCCTTCAGGATCAACCGGTTTCCGACACCCTTGAAATCGCTGACGGTCTCGGCCAGTGGATCGAGGACTCCGAATTCCGCGTGCTGATTTTTCCGTTGACCGGCCAGGCCTTCGCGTTTGATGCCCATGATCGATGTGGCCGATTTTGCCAGGCGGTCCTTGCCGTCGACTGGATACCCGTGCCGCGAGGGGATTCTCCAGATTCCGTCCGAACCCTGTTCGACACCAAAGATTCTGACCGCAGCCGTATCAGAGTTGTAATTGACGACCTGCAACGATCGGGCGGCATCCGCATTCGTGAAGTCCGGATAGAACATCTCGCCAACCTGGCTGTATTCTTTCGGTGACTTTGGAATTGCGGGACCAACAGCCCGCGCTGCAATCAGGGACAACACGGCACCAGCCACGAAAATCGACGTTCGCATGGTTTCGTTCATAACGAAAGCTCCTGCGTAAAAAGGCGGTTTGGGAAACGGGGAGCAATCGTCCGGAAACGAACACTCCGTCAAAAAACTTTTACTTCAACAAAATCGGTACAGCGACGTTCAGGACTTGCCGCCAACACGACGTGCCGGAGCGATGTCCTTCTGTTCATTATTCAACCGAATCAGCCACATGATCAATCCCAGCATGATCGCAGGGATTGGCGACGCTACAAGAGACCGCGTGTAATAGCTTCCCTCGACTTCGCGCGTCTGGCGATCCATTTTCGTCTTGCTGGCGTCGATCTTTTTCTCTTTGGTCTGGTTGATATTTGCTTCTTCGACTTCCAGTCGACGGGATTCTTCACTTTGTGCCATCACCAGTTTTTGCATTTTGCTGTCGTCGTCGAGAGTCTCGTCCTTCTTGATCTTGTCGACTTTTTCAGCGAGTCTCGTTTTCGCCTCACTCAATGCCTTTTTCGCTTCGTCCGCAGCCGATTTGCGTTCCGTGTTCGCCGCAACGTTGAATGCTTCCATTTGCCTTTCCACCGACTGCAGTGTGCGGTGTTTCGGTCGACGATTGCGGAGCTCGATCATTGCGGTATCGCCAGCTAACAGGTCAACGGCGTTCAGAACGAACGTCACGTTATCCAGGTCGAGATTGAATTGTTTCGTTTCACGAAGGTGAAAGAAAAAATCGGAAACGATATCGGTGTCCGCGACATAAATCGCATTGATTTTATCGCCTTTGGAATCTTTGGCTGAAACGATTCGAGCGGCGAGTACGTGAGCGTATTCGTCGGTGGTGCGAGTCGGGTTGCTGTCGATATTCATACCGAACATGCTGCTTTTCACCAGGTCGTCCCATTGCAAGAGACCGGAATTTCTGCCGGTCAACAGCAATGGCTGAAATTCCAGTGAGCTCTCTTTTCCCTCTTTGACCTTGCGTTCCTTGATCGATCCCGAAAAGAACAGCATCACTTCCTGCAAGCCGCGTGTCACCGGACTGTCAGAATTGAATGCCTTCAGATTTCCGTTTTTCGTGCTGACAGAAATGATCTCTTCACGCAGAAGCTTCTCGTATTCGGGATGCAGGAACAATGACGTATTGTCCCAGACGATCTGATCATAATTCCATTCGATCCCGAGGAGATCGACGAGCGGCGTTGCTTTTCCTCCGAACGCTTTTTGTTCGTTCGGCATCCCCATTTGCATCATCGGATTGCCACCGGCCTTCGGCTTGGGTTGCTTCGGAGCGAGTTGGGGATTTGTGGCGGGAAGCGGATCGTCAAGAATCAGGACCGGTTTTCCCTGCCGGACGTAATTGACCAGATTGTTCAATTCGTTGTTGCCCAGCGACGATGGCAGAACCGAAACCAGAACATCAAATTTCGATTCGTCAATCGGCATTGCCGCCGGAACAGTTTCGACGTTGTACGACTTTTTCAGTTCGGCAACGATCCGCCATTCGGGAGACTGCCGGAACGTTTGCATGTCGAATCCGCCTGTCAGCTTGGCGTCGCTTTCGAGGATTCCGATCGTTTTTCGCTTTTCATTGGCGGCGATCTGGATCGAACGCGTCAATTCGTATTCGACGGGCGTTCCCTTGCCAAAGTGCGAAATCACGACTTCGTTCGAGCCGCTGTTGATGACGGCACCAATGATGACTTTCTCGACCTGCATTCGGCCTTCACGCTCGAACTGAACGTCACGGCTTTCAAT
>JANXOO010000993.1 GCA_025353525.1 Schlesneria sp.
CCCGACGCCATTGGTCTGGAAATCATTGCGGCGACGGGTCAGAACGGCGAATGGGAAGCGGTCGCCCGCAGGATCAAGTTGTTACTTGCCGGAAGCCCCGTCCGGTCGAAGCGGCCCACTCAAACGGAAGACGATGCGTCCACATCCGGGGAAACATCACTTTCCGCGGAAATGGTTCACCCCTCGGATATCGTCATTGGTTTGCGTGCGATTTCCGACGATGGGCCGAGGCTGGGGTCGTACCTGGCTCGGGCCGGTTTACCGGTCTGGTGCGAAGCCGTTTCGCCGTTCACATCAAGCCCCATCGTTCGGTCGATTCTGTCGCTGTTACAACTGGAACTGGATGATTGGCCATTCGAGCGACTGCTCGCGGTCCTCGATTCCAGCTTCTTTCAACCGAATTGGCCTGAACTCGACCATGGCAAGGCGATCCGCTCGCTCGCCGCGTCGCTCCGGCGACTCAGACTGGAATCGGGTCGCGATGCCATGCTTCGTGCGTTGGGTCGGTACGCCACTGCGACCGGTTCCGAAAGTGTTGATCGCACTGACTCACTGGCGGCGGCAGCTCGCTCGGCGGCACCGCTGATCGAGCGCCTTTCCCGAACACTCGATCGCTTAAGACGGACTCATACCTTAGGTGATTGGGCCGACGTACTGGCGGTGATCGGCGAAGAGATCGGATGGACTTCACGCCAGGGGACACAACCGACTTCGGACGAGGCCGCAGACGCTCAACTGGCAGCGGGCGAATCACGCGACTACGACTTGTTTCAGCGAATTTTGCGAACTGCGGCAGAAGCCGATTTGAAGCTGGCGGGGAACAGGAAGCCGCGACGATTGTCGTTGGCCGAATTCGCCTGCGAACTGCGAGATTTGCTCAGTCACGAAACGTTGAAGCCCGAACCTGATCGAGGGGGTTCCATTCGAATTCTGGGCGTTGAGCAGATTCGCAACCTCGATATCCCGCACCTGTTTCTGATCGGCCTGACAGAGAACAGTTTTCCGTCCAGCCGTTCAGATGATTGTCTGTTCAGCGAATCCGAGCGACGCGACTTCATCGAGCGAGGGGTGGCGATCCGGCACCGATCCGGCCATCAATCAGATGAAATGTTTCTGTTTTACAGTATCGTGACCCGAGCCAGGCAGACGCTGACGATCAGTTATCCCGCCGTCAATTCCAGAGGACAGCCGGTTTTCCCGAGTCCCTACGTCACAGCGCTCACGTCGTTGTTTGCTCGTGAGTCATTGATCGTTTCGCATGAAGGTCAACTCGATCCCGTCCCGTCGGCGGATCGTGCATTGACGCCGACGGATCTTCGTCTGGTGGCGATCAACGAGGCGCGCGAAGGCCGTCCGGCTCTTTACCGTGCGGTGCTCGAATTCGATCCGTTGCGACGAGCGGCACTGAATACGCTTGCCGCCTGCGAAGTGGCCGAACACCGCTTCCACATGCGAGGTTTCACGATCTACGAAGGTCAACTCGATCTGGCACGCAACATATCCGGTCTGCAGCAGCGATACGGTGCACAGCATCAGTTCAGCGCGACCGAACTGGAATCGTATGCCAAATGTCCGTTCCAGTTCTGGCTCTCAAACGTCCTGAAAATCGGAGTGATCGAATCGCCCGAAGAGGGGACTGACTACGCAGCGCGAGGAACGCTGCTGCACGAAGTCCTTGCTCGACTGTTGATCGATGGGGAACTGGCCGAACCGGCCTCCCTGCAAAAACGATTTCTGGATCTCGTCAACCAGCAACTGGATCGTCACATTCCGGAGACTGATTTGCAGAGGGCGCTGGTTGGCGTTGAGCGATTAATTCTCGACGAATGGGCCGCTGCCTATATCACACAAAAGTCCGAATACGATCTGACCATCAATGAAACACTGACGCAGATTCAATCGTTGGCACCCGAGATTCCGTTCGGACGATTGCCTGATGCTCCAACGGACCAGGCGATGGGATACCCCGCGATCGAATTCGGGCGGGGTGACAATGCAGTCAATATTCGCGGCCGGATTGATCGAGTCGATGTCGGCTCGATCGACGGGCATCCGGCCTACGTTGTGATCGACTACAAGACGGGGCAGCGTCCGCGGCTTGCCAATGACGATTTGATTTCTGGCCGATCGATTCAATTGGCGCTCTATCTGCTGGCGATCAAACGTCTTGGGCTGGTCGGCCCCGACGCCGTGCCCTACCAGATGGGTTTCTGGTCCTTGAAGGAGACGGGCTTCAAACCGGGGATGGGTCGAGCAAAGTTTGAGCGGTTGGACACGGCCTTTATTCAATCACTGGAAATCCTGCTGGACGATCTGTTACCGCGTCTGGCAGACGGGATTCGCTCGGGACGCTTCATCGTCGAGAATGACGACCGCAACTGTACCGGCCGATGTGCGTATCGGACGGTCTGCCGCGTCAATCAGCTTCGTCCGCTCGCCGACCAGTTAGGAAAGCGATCCGCAGCGCCGGTCGATCCGACATTCGACAAAACGATCGGCGCAGGGATGTTTTCGCCTCGCCCGCGTGCCGGTTCGTCACCCTGAACGAGAATCTGAACGGTTTCAAAGCGAACCTTCCGACGATCTTTCGTGTCGTCTTCCAAACTGCGCGAAAGTCCTGCGGTCGATCCGTTCACAAGCGAACGGGTCATTTTACGAACAGGAGGTGTCCCATTCAAAACAATAACATCCCGATCACAGGCAAGGCCTGTATTTCGTCGGGAGGGCGATGCGTCCGATAGGCCGCCAGTCAAATGTGTGATCTTGTATCGCATGCAGGCAGGCGGGGATTCGCCCTCCCGATAAGGAATTAACACAGCGAACGACGACATCAATCGTCAGTTCCACGACCGGGACTCCTTTTGAGCCGATGAGCAAACGTCGACGCGGATTCCCGTCAGAAACGCACGTCAAACGCGGTATTCGAGTCGTTCACGGCGACAAAATACTCGGAGAGAAACTCGGACGAAACGATCTGTGTCCGTGCGATTCAGGTAAACTTTTCAAAAAATGCTGCCTGAGCTCGGGAGCGTTTGACGGCGTCAACCGCCACGAGTTTTTCAGAGAATCGCAAACGACGCCCGTCCGGTACGATGTGCCGGACGGGTCATTTTTGAAATGCTGTTGCAGTCGAGCGTAAAGTAGCGTCCGATGGTTTGATCAGGCCGCAGTTTGTTTCCGCTTTCGAGTCTTGGCATCGGCGCATGAACAATTGT
>JANXOO010000997.1 GCA_025353525.1 Schlesneria sp.
TGATCGCCCCACTTGATAAAAGCTCGAATCGCTGTTGGTGCCGTATAAAAGATGTTGACTTTGTACTTTTCGATGATTTCCCAGAATCGCCCGTCGTGAGGCCAGTTGGGAGCTCCCTCGTACATCACCGTCGTCGCTCCGTTGGCCAGAGGGCCATACACGATATAGCTGTGGCCGGTAATCCAGCCGATATCGGCGGTACACCAATATGTGTCTTCGTCTTTCAAATCGAAGACCCATTTCGAGGTCATCATCGTGCCGAGCATATATCCGCCCGTGGTGTGCAAGACACCTTTGGGTTTTCCGGTACTGCCGGATGTATAGAGGATGAACAGGGGATGTTCTGCGTCGAGTTCCACGGCGTCACAATCGGGCGCGGCGTCGGCCATCATCTCGTGCCACCAATAGTCGCGATCAGGAACCATCTGAACGGGCATTCCCGTCCGGCGGACGACGACAACCCGCTGAACGCTCGGTGATTTTTCGAGGCTTTCGTCGACAGCCTGTTTGAGCAGAATTTCCTTCCCGCGCCGCCAGCTTCCATCAGCCGTAACAATCAGCTTGGCCTGAGCATCGTTATTCCTGTCAGCAACAGCATCAGCGCTGAATCCGCCGAAGATGATCGAATGAGTCGCTCCGATTCGTGCACAAGCCAGCATGGCGATCGCCAATTCGGGGATCATTGGCATATACAGAGTAACCCGGTCGCCCGTTGTGACGCCAAGTTTCTTCATCACATTGGCGAACTTGCAAACTTCGCGATGCAAATCCTGATAAGTCAGCACTCGCGTATCACCCGGCTCGCCCTCCCAGATGATCGCCGCTTTGTTCTTCCGCCATGTCGTCAGATGGCGATCAATGCAGTTATAACTGGCATTGATTTTCCCCCCCGTGAACCATTTCGTATCGGGCATCGCCCCCTGAAGGACGTGGTCCCATTTTCTGAACCAGTGAAGGTGATTGGCCAATTCGCCCCAAAATCCTGCGGGATCTGTCTTCGCTTTATTCCACATCTGCTGGTATTGAGCTTCCGTGCTGATGTTTGCCTGTTTGGCAAAATCGGCTGACGGAGGGAAAGAACGAGTTTCCTGCAGAACACTTTGAATATTTTCGCTGGACATCGAGGCCGTCTCCAAAAATTTCCGGGATGATACAGGTCGGTCAATATTGTTTCAAATGTGTGCCGACTCGCATGTTGGTTGCAATCTGATTTTGCGGGCTCGGGGATGGATCCTTGCGAATTCTGGCACCACTATGACGGTCCCTGCATTGCCGCATCAGACAACCATTCGGTAAATCGGACTTGTCCTGCGAGTTCTTTTGCCAGCGCCGGTTCTGCGAACAGGCGAACTCGTTTGACATAATCGTCAAACTGGGTTTTGGCGAGAGCATTGACGACCGGCGAAACGCTGCCAAGCGGCTGGTACCGCCGCTCTTTCGCATCATAGATATCGACTTTGAACTCGACTTCTTTATGAATCGGCGGTGCGTCGATTAACAGATCGGTCGGAAGAACATCGCGTGAGAGTTCTCGGGAAACCCGTTCGGATAACCGGCGAGCGACGCCGAGCAACTCCGCAAAGGGGCGTCCGGCAATCCGGCGGTACAAGTCAGGAGTCTGGTACAGACTGAGCTCCAGAACCCGTTTGTGCAAACGCCGTTTGGGGCCGAACAGGCCGTCCAGCAGCGGTGCGGCGATCGTCCCGTCAGCCGCCAGACGCAGTTCACGAATCACATCAAATTCACTCTGCTGGAACAGCGTCTTCAGATCGAGCGACCTGTGTAATTCATAAAAACTTCTCGCAAACATGCATGTCGACGAACGGACGGCGTGGTGCCAATAGACTTCGCTGAACATCACATAACGAGCGAATACCATCAGCTCCGCCGCCGTTTTGCCCTTGGAACTGATGGCCAGGCCGTCCCCGGCTTCATTTACGAGCAACGATTGAATCAATCGCGCACGGTCGAAATTGCGACCGTAGGGGACACCCGCATGCAGGCTGTCGCGCTCGAGATAGTCCATCTTGTCGATGTCGATCGGCCCCGACAGGATCGATCGCATCAATCGCAACGCCGGCGTATCCGTTTTCGCAACAAGAACATCAAGCACTTCATCAGGCTCGATCCCCCATTCCGACTTCAAGACCAGGCCAAGCTCGCGATCGGGCGACAAAAATTCTTCGGCAAATTCTTCATGCGGGGGTAGATCCGCCAATCCCATATCTTCGATCGGGTGACAAAACGGCCAATGGCCCAGGTCGTGCAATAACGCAGCGACCATCAGCACTTCCGCCTGATGCGGGCTGACGGTCGAGGCAAATCGCGAATCCTTGCCAAGCTGCCAGAGATACTTCAGCGAATTATGAAAGACCCCTAACGCATGTTCAAACCGTGTGTGCGTAGCGCCCGGATAGATGCGGGAAGCAAGTCCCAGTTGAGTGATCTGCCGCAGTCGCTGGAATTCTGCCGTATCGACCAGCGACCTGACGCGGGGTGTGAATGGCACGTCGATCTGGTGTGGAATACGAACAAGAGGCCCGCCCGCATGCAGGTCGAACAGCTCTGGAATCATGCGGTAAGGATGCGACATGTTGAAAACCGTCGAATTTCAAATTTCGATTGTGCGATCAGACGTCCGGCAGCGGGGAAATTTTCCACAACCGGTTTTTCCGTTCCGGCCGGTCGCCTTAACGAACCTTGTATCCGATTTGCCCAAGTATTTTTATCAGTTTCGCCGTCTGATCGCCCTGAATCTCGATCTCGTCGCCATCGATTGTTCCCCCGGCACCGCAGTGGTTTTTGAGTATCGTCAATAATGCAGGGAAATCGTTATCGGTCGCGGACAACCCCTTGATGACCGTCACCAGTTTTCCTTTCTTGCGCTTCTCAGTCGAAAGGCGTGCCGTCTGGCGATCGGGTGCCAAAAAGTGCGTCTTTGCAATCGCTGGCGGGCACCGGCAGTCAGATTCCGGAACCCCGCAACGGTCGCAATGTGGCGGTCGATCGAAAATGGTTCCGGCGAGAAGCCCCATGACTGCCTCCTGTTTCTCATCAGGCCTGAGGTTCAGTCATGCTCCAGGGATCGAGCCCTTTGGCAAGTTGATCCGCAGGCAGAATATTCTGTTCAAGACAGAGTTGCCGAATTGTCTTGCCGCTCTTGAAAGCCTCTTTGGCAAGTGCGGCAGCCTTCTCGTACCCGATCATCGGGTTCAGGCTCGTGACCATTGCCAGGCTTTGTTCGACACTCGCTTCGCACGATTCCGGGTTCGCTTCCATTTCGAGAGCACACAGGTCGATAAATGCCGTCGTTCCCTGAGCCATCAATGCCACCGATTCCAGTGTCGCGTGCCCCATGATGGGCATCATGATATTCAACTGAAACTGGCCTCCTGTGGCACCGCTGAACGCCACCGTCTGATCATTGCCAATGACGCGAGCGGCCACTTGCATCAGGCTTTCGCACATGACCGGATTCACTTTTCCCGGCATGATCGAACTTCCTGGTTGGCGATCAGGAAGCATGATTTCATAAAAACCGCAACGCGGGCCGGAACCGAGCCACCGGATATTGTTTGCCACATTGAACAGGGTCGTCGCAATCACCCTCAATTGTCCATGACATTCGACGAGTCCATCGCGTTGGGCGTTTCCCTCGAAATGATTGACCGCTTCGATGAATGCAACTCCCGTTTCTTTTGCGAGTGCCGCACATGTATGGCGAGCAAAATCGGGATGCGTGTTGATTCCCGTCCCGACCGCTGTCCCGCCGACGGGAAGTTCTAGAATGGCCTGCAATGCCTTCTTCGCCCGTCCGACGCTCAGTTCCAGTTGTCGGGCAAAGCCGCCGAATTCCTGGCCCAGTCGCAATGGTGTGGCGTCGGCAAGGTGCGTTCGACCAATCTTGATGATTTTATCCCATTTCCGGGCTTTGTCGGCGAGCACATCGGCGAACCGCTGTAACGCGGGGACCAGCGATTGATGAATCGAAAGTGCCACGGCAACGTGAATCGCGGTGGGAAATGTGTCGTTAGTGCTCTGGCCCATATTGACGTGATCGTTCGGATGAATTGGTTTCTTCATCTCGAACCGATTCCCGCCGGTGATCTCGATCGCCCGATTCGAGATCACTTCGTTCACATTCATGTTGCTCGATGTTCCCGATCCCGTCTGGAAGACATCGATCGGAAATTCGGCATCGAATTGACCTGCCACGACTTCCTTCGCCGCGCTGAGCATTGCTTCAACTTGCACGTGCGTCAGAGTATTCTTGCCCGTACCCGTCAACTTGCCGAGATCGCGATTGGCAACCCCGGCCGCCCACTTGACCAGTCCCATCGCCCGGATCATTTCAGATCGAAGTCGCCAGCCGGAAACGGGAAAGTTTTCGACGGCACGCTGCGTCTGGGCGCCGTAATACGCCAAAGCGGGAACTTGTACATTGCCCATTGTATCGTGTTCAGTACGGAATTCGGTCATCGGAATTTGGCTCGAAAAATGAAAACGGTCTGTGGGAGTCGCTCCATCACGCTCCCGATTGCCGAGGCATCAACTGCTCGCGGCCAGGAATGAGGCGTTTACCCAAAGTCCGTCTCCAAAGATCGCGTCGGAACATCGTTTGATACCCGTCGTTCGATCGGAAAACCGCTCTGGACAAATGCCGCAAACAATTCATCGAGCAGAGTATAGCGTTGGGGCGACTTAACTCCGAGTGTCAGCCGCAGACTTATCACGTGTATCCCCGATATCCGTGTGGAAATGGCTGGCCAGCCGGGCCAACCCATCAAAAACCCTTAACCTGTGATCGCAGTAGCGCATGGGACTGGCCACGGACTTGTCACCGATTGGCCAATGGCCAGACCGTGGCCACCTCCACAACCCTGTCTCGCCCGTAAACGGTTACGACCGCCGTTATACCCCGCGCGGCCTGAATTGAGGCCGCGAAAAACTTCAACGATTCATGGAAAGTGCGTAACCAGCGATGAATCGGCATCGAACGCGGGAACGGACTTTCAAACGAGACCTCATTCTGGACCGCGAGCAGTATATACCCCGCGCGGCCTGAATTGAGGCCATTGCGAAAATCGGCGAGTCTTGAAAATTGCACTACCAACGTTGGATTCGCACTGAACGCGGAAACGGACTTTCAAACGAGACCTCATTCTGGACCGCGAGCAGTATAAAACGGTGACTCGACTCAGAGTCAGCAAGTCGGTTTACTTCCGATTGACGTGACATGTGAGCGATTTTATAAACCGGTGGAAGCACCGCGAGCCCA
>JANXOO010001000.1 GCA_025353525.1 Schlesneria sp.
GAATTTGGCAAGCTGCGCCGACTGCTGCGGATTACGCTGGGGGACCGGCGTGTCAACGATCGCCTTGTATTCGTCGGCCAGGGTCAAGCCCACATCCGTCCTGTCGACAGCCACCGAAATACGGAAGCGGCCAACAAGATAGTCGGGTTGACCAAACTTGTGGTGAAGAATGACTTTTAATTCCGTGCCACCTTCAATCGACACGGGTTGTTTGGCTTCAAAAGTGGCCCAATGTGTCACTCCGTGAGAAGGAGAAACGGCCCAACCTTTGCCCCCGTCATCAGGATTACCAGTGATCGCATTTGCGATCGGATAACTCTCCTGAGCGAAATCGGAAAGCGGCTTGTGAAGGTCGACCTTCTTCGATTCGGCCGACTTGCCGACAGGTGCCGCAAAGACCTCAAATTCCGTCAGCACAAAGTTACCGTCGCCCGATCGACCGGGGCCGCCTCCGTTCGGGAATTTCTCGTTCGCAATGACCTCCAGCCGAAATGCCGTGATGTTTTTCAAATGAGTAGGCATGATCGATGTCAGCGCCACGTTGCGAGCCTGCTTCGGCTCGACCGTTACCGAGCGATCCGATTCGATCGTCAGCGTCGTTTCAGCTGATCCCGTTACTGACGACGGAAGCAATGGAATCCATTCGACATTGCCGGTCTTGCTCTTTTCCCACTCTGTGACTTTTGCAGGCAGTCGTTCGTCGTAGGCTTTGATGTCGGCATTGCGTGCGGCAATGTTGTCCTGACGTTTTTTCTCCATTTCGGCGATGTGCGGAGCGATTTCCTTCTCGTAGTTGGACAACTCGTCCTTCGTACGAGCGATCGAATCGGCTCGTTTCTTTTCGAGTTCCGGCATTTGTGCCGTCACATCTTCTTCACGTTTTTTCAGCTGTGCAACCAGCTTCTGGTGATCGCCATCGAGTTCGCTGAGGGCTTCAGCATACGATTTGAAGTCCGACTCCGCAGCGGGCCGATTCAGAACCCGCAACGACAATTCGTCGACAAGCCGATTGTTGTCAGGCTGGGATGCCACGAGCTTCGTCAATTCGTTCGTCGGATCGGCGATTGCTTCGGAAACGGTCGCCCCGCTGATCAAAGCCATCACGGGCCCCAATTGCAACCCGCCACTCCGCTCGCATTCGCAGGCACTCTCACGGACCGGACGTCCGAATGTTGCGAAAAATCCGCTGGGCAATTCAATGCCCGAGTCGGGCAATGCCGCAGCGCGGGATCCTGGAGCGACGCCCGGAATTTTTGTGATGGTTCCGGTCACGCGATGGACCGAATCGAACAACACTTCAGCCGGCAACCGACGAGGCTGAGCGTGCGAATAGTTGATTTTGTCGTCGACGTTGAACGGATTCGATTCGGATGACAACTGATACGTTCGCGATTTGCAAATCAGTCGCATCACGTGCCGCACATCAAAGTTGCTATTGAGAAATTCCTGCGTCAGGTAGTCGAGCAATTCGGGATTTGTTGCAGGATTTCCCGCCCGGATATCGTCGATCGGTTCGATGACACCCACTCCAAACAGATAACCCCACAAACGGTTGACATAGCTTTTCGCAAAATAGGGATTGTCTTTTGAAGTCAACCAATCAGCAAACTCGAGCCGTCGCGGCTGAGGTGCTGGCGAAGTGACGGCGGGCGGAGCTGTCAGGCTGGTCAAAGCATACGGGAATTTCGGCGGAGTTGGCCTGGACGTTCGTTCGTGCAGCACTTCACCTGTGCCCCGGTCCACGACGCTTTCGAAGAGTGGCTTTGCACCTTCCACAGCGGTGCCACCGATGTTGCGATCGCCACTCGCCGGATCCCGGTCGAGTCCATATTGCGCGAAGTAGGCGGCTGTCTCGTAGTACTGATCCTGAGTCCACCGTTCAAACGGATGATCGTGGCATTTATTGCAATTGAAGCGAATTGCGAGGAACAGATGCGTGGTGTTTTCCATTGTGGCCGTTGCCTCACGCAGGATCTTGTAGTACGCAGCCTGAGGAACTTCGCGGTTTGAGCCAGTGGCTGTGATCACCTTTTTCGAAAACTGATCGTACGGAGTGTTTGCAGCAATTTCGTCGCGAATCCACTTGCGGAACGATGTCGCCCCTTCGCGAGCAAGGAATTTTCCGTTGACTTGTAACAAATCGGCCCACTTGTTCGACCAGTATTCGACAAAGTCATCAGAACCAATCAGCCGGTCGATCAATTCATCGCGTTTGATCTTCGTATCACGTGTATCGGCAATGAATGCTTTGACATCGTCTGCCTGTGGAGGAAGGCCAATCAAATCGATGTAAATGCGTCGAAGAAAGTCGGTGTCGGAAGCCAATGCCGACGGCTGGATTTTCATACGTTGCCATTTGGCAGCGGCCAGTTGGTCGATCCGGTTATTGGTGGGAGGTTCAGCCCATACGAATCCGGTACGGTCACCCATCACAGTCAGCGTCGTCGCCGCGTAAGACCCTTCGTACCTGACGAGCATCGGTGCTTCGCCGCGCCGCAACGATTTCAACAGTCCCCCGCGTTCTGCCGTCGCAACTTCAGTATTGCCGCTCTCGACGAATGCTTCACGCGTGACATCACGAACCCGGCCGTCGGCGTATGTCGCCAAAACACGCAATTGCTGCCTTGCTCCGATCAATTGCACGACGGGGTTTTGTGGCAAAACTTCAATTTTTGTCACTTTGGCACTATTCAGATCCAACTTCACGCCGTCAGCGACCCATCGTCGAATGACTTCGTAATAGGGTTCTCCACGCTGCACGACCGCCCCGCCTATGTGCGGCACAACACTGGTCGCCTTCAACAGCATCAGGCTGTCATCGGGGGACGCCAGGTTCACTCGGCGCGATGACAAATCGTCGGTCAAGGCTCGCACATCGTAAATCGGATCGTAACCGCGCAGAGAGAGCTTGAACCCGTTCTTTCCTTTAACCGAACCGTGACAAGTCCCCGCATTGCAACCGACTCGCGACAGAATCGGATTCACATCGCGAACAAAGTCGGGATGGAACTCGGTGGTGACCCCCGTTACTTCGACGGGAACCGATACTGTTTGATCGCCCAGCGTCACAATAATCGCCGACATCCCGTCAGCAGTCGCGGTGACAACACCAGATGCCGAGATCGCGACACCCGCATCGGCGGGTTGTGTTTTTGCAATCCGCGTCGCATCGACCCGGTCTCCACTGTCCAGTCTGGCGGTCACGAGTAATTGGGCATAGTCAAAAGGAGTAGTCAATCTGACAAGAGCCGGGACAATTTCGATTCCTGTGACTTTGGCACCCGATGGCAGGGAATCCGGTTCGCTCTTTTCAGACGTGAACTTCCACGCGGACGCAACCGAAGCCAAACCTGCTGCGATCGGTGCAGGCGAGAATTCCCTGACGATCGCACCGCTGGTCGCATCGATCACGCGAATGATTCCGTCAGAACCGGCGGCGGCAACGTGCGATCCATCCGGCTGAAAGGCCACTGAATACACGTTGGCCGCAATTTCAGTTTTCACTTCTGCAATCGCAGCCGTTTTGAAATAGTTTTCAATCGCATCTTTTTCGGCATCGACGCGCGATGCAAACGGTTTTGCCAACATGGCCTTAATGTTGTCGGGGACACCTGCGGGATCAAAACGTGATATCAGAACCTGACCCTTGCCATCCAGTGCACTCACAGCGGCCAGTCGAAAACCATCGCGACTGACAGCCACTCCGAACACGCGACCGGGCATCGCAGCCAGTGAACGCATCAAATTGTCATCGTCGCCAATCTTGCGCGCCGTCTTACGATAGATGCGGTATACCTTGGCAACGCCGTCCGAACCGCCAACAAGAACCTCATCACGATTGGGAAGCATTGCGACTGCCTGCATCCCGCCCTTGAGCGCACCGGGTGTAATCGATGTGATATTGTCGATAAACCGCTGCGTCGAGACTTCCGTCAATTTCGCCGTCATGTCGCGGCTGACCGAGACAACATGTGTGCCATCGACGCTGAAATCGGTATCGCGGACCCAGTCGGTATGAGCCCCCTGGAACAGAACCTGATTACCGGTTGCCGCTTCGATGACACGCACCGAATTGTCAGAACAACCGAACGCGATCAGCCTTCCATCGGGAGACCACTTGCCGCCATAGACCGTATCGAACGTTACTGAAACCGACATTTTCAGTGATCGGGATGCGACATCCCAGACCTGGACTTCACCCAGTCGTGCAGGAAGCCCCCCGGCAACTGCCAAAAGTTTGCCGTCAGGCGAGAATTTGACAGACTCGATTCGTTCTGAAACGCCGACCAGCCGGGCGATCAGTTGGGAACCATCGGCTTTGATCAGCAGAACTTCGTGAAACGCGGCAAGCGCCAAAACCTGGCCGTCGGGTGAAAAATCGAGCGACGTGATGACCGGCTGCCTCGAGTAGATGGGCGGATGGTCCATGTCATAAGACTGCTTTGAACCAGCGGGAGTATCATCGACGGCACCTTCTGCAATCCATGTTTTGATACGTTCGACATCTCCGGCGGCCAGCGGTGGACGGTCTTTGGGCATTTCGGCGTTGCCGTTCTCCGCCGTAATCACCTTGAGCAGGTGGCTTTCAGCAGGCTTGCCCGGCACGATTGCCGGCAAGCCGGATTCACCGCTTCCCACCAATTTGGAGAAATCAGTCATTGCATACTTGCCGCTCGCCCGCGCGGGCTGGTGGCACCCCTGACAATTGGCTTGCAGAATCGGCAAAACCTGTTTTTGGTAGCTGACGCGAGGTTCCGCCGCTGAGGCACCGATCACGGAATCCAAAACGAAGCACGACGCAAAAGCCAACCGGATCAGAAAAGTCACGTGTTGCAGCATGTCTTGGCTGCTGTCCCTATCTTGCAGCGGCACGATAACACTCACGGTAACAGCGTGCTGCGAGATGTTTTCACCGCCATCAAATCGGTGGCCTCGCATTTGTCTTCCATGGTATACGCTGCC
>JANXOO010001005.1 GCA_025353525.1 Schlesneria sp.
AGCTGGGCGACAGCCGTGGCTTCGCGAGCAAAACGTTCAACTAAGTCCTCAGAGCCGAGAAGCTCGGGACGAGGGATTTTGATGGCTACTTCCCTGCCCATCACCGAGTCAGTTCCGAGAAAGACGATGCCAAAGCCGCCCATTCCCAATTGTCTAGTAATAGCAAACCGGCCGATATGTGACGGGGCTGTGTAGACCGATAATCGAGCCGAAACGTCGGGATCTGATGTTGAAATAGCACCGTTCAGTCGAGCCTCATGGAGCGCATCAAGACAGAGTCGGAATTCACTCAATGAGTGTCGCACTTCCTCGGGAATTGCCGATCCGATGGTGCTGTCGAGCGGGCCATTTTTTCCCCGATCAAGGTGCGATTGGTATGCGCATAATTCCTCAATTATGAGGTTCTCAAATTTTTCGGACGAGTCCTGAGTCATCAGACTGAAGTTCCACAGTGAGATTCTGGATAGCACGACCCCAAAGTTTGCGAGCAGCATCAGCAGTTCGTCCCAGCCGTTTTCCTATTTCTTCAAAACCGAGTTGCTCGAAACTGCGTAATTGGATCGCACTGCGGTGCTCCTCGCTCAAGGTTTCGAGGGCACGCTGCAGACGGTGCAACCGTTCCGTCGCCCGGTCGCTCGCGGTTGCCGCGCAGGCGATCGTGGGTAGTGATGGAATCGTTGAATCAATATGCAACGACACCTCGCGGGAAATATCGCGTTTCGCTGAGTTTCGAAATTGTCGAGCGACATCAATAACTTTTCGAGCCAAAATTGTTTGTAACCAAGCACGGAATTCTGATTCGCTGGAGCCTCGAAACTCGATAAAACGCCTTATTGCTTGAGTCAGCGTCTCTTGAACAAGATCTGACGGAGCAGATTTTACCGCCAAATCCTTTGGCAGCTTTTTTCCCGCAATCGCTAACAAATAGCCACGATAAAAGTTCAACAAAACGCCCAATTCGGCGACTTCTCCCGTGCGCGCAGCGACAATCATGCGTTCAGCACCGCTGACCGACAAACTCGGATGTTCCGGCGTTGGCACCAATCGCTCCTCAGCTACAAGACGGAAAAACCACCGAAAACGGACGCGGGGATTTCTGAAAGTTGCTAGATTTTATCAGGATTGGGGGGAGAAAGATATTTTCCATTCCCATGTCCTACCCGCTTTTCGACATTTCCGATGAAGTACGACGCTTCATCACCTCTCTGTCCTTATCTTTGGCCATCGACGGACCCATGCAACCTCTTCAAAAAACAAACGGTGACAACAGTCGAAGTGCAAAGATTTCGGCCTCCATCGCCCGACATATCGTACATTGTCATGAAAACGGGATTCCCCGCAGTGAACTCGCGGCACTTTTTGGAATCAGCCTTAGTGCCGTCGATTCGAGCGTGCCTGATCGCCACGCCGTCAGATCCCCCGTTCGCAGATTCAGCAGTTTTTCGCCGCATTGCTGAGCGATCCGACGAACGGTTTTAAGATCTAACATCATTCCGTGACGATGCAGTTCATCCCGAGCGAGTTCAAAGGACGGGCAG
>JANXOO010001043.1 GCA_025353525.1 Schlesneria sp.
AGTGCCAGCAGGCGTTCGGTTGTCGATGTCGGCGATCCTTCTGCCGATGGTGGTGGCGCTTCGGGGCGCGGTTGTCTGACAACCGTCGATGATGGTTTCGACGATCGGGTCGGAACCGCTGATTGCGATGTGGCAGCGTATGGTCGTTCCTCACGTCGCGACTGAATGGCCGCCGCCGCCGATTGTTTGGCTTGTAAAAGAGCACCCATGGTTACGGATGTCGTGGCACGGCGGCGAAGGCCCAGTGCCATTTGAATGGCTGACAGATCGATTTGAATCCGTCGTAATGCCACGTCGAGCGGAACAAGGATTGCCAGAGCGATCAGGAACCAGTCGAAAATCGGTTTGGAACTGCGCTTCGGAGCCCGTCCGTGACGATAGATGTCGTCCTTGACCGGATCGCCCGACAGTACCCGGCCTTTGGTTCGGTCGGCGACTTCTTGCAGTGTCTGGCGATTCGAACGGAACCGAAGGTATTCGGGCGAATACGGGACAATGAATCCGCCGAACGCCATATCCTTTCGATCCCCTCCTGTTGTCTGTGCGATCGCGTGGTATCGGCCGTGTCCTGACAGCGGGACGGTTGCCTGATACCGCCTGGGGGCGACCTGCTTCAACGTGACGTTTTCTGTTTTCTGGTTTGGACCCGCAAGCTTCGCATTCAATTCCAGGAAGCCTTCCTCCGGATGAAAATCTTCGACGACGATCACGGCATCACCGCCGGAAGTATGCGTCGACATCCGCAGGTGTCCGTCTCTTTTGACTCTGCTGATATCGGTCAGCAACTGCTTGATGAACGGCTGAAACTGACTCCACTTTTGCCAGTGCTCGCCCCAGTTTGAGCTGAAGTCTGACGTGAATGCGGCGGTCTTGCCCAGTCCGTGCTGCCAGACCGACAATAGCGGGTCTTGCGAATCGGCGTCGTCGGCATCGGGCGGAGCGTTCAGGATCGTCATCGCCGGATGCCCCTTGGCGGTCGTGATGACATACCCTTTCAGTTCCGGCATCGAATCGATCCCCTTCAGGATCGGCGAAGGGAATGCGACTTCGGGTGTAAACACCTTGTTTTGCAGCATGCTGCGTTTGAGTGTTTTCGATTCCTTGATGAAGATGGCCGGAAGCTGACTGGGGTCTTCCGGAAAGTAATAGCGTCCCCCGGTCACTTCGGCGACCGACTGCATTTTCGAGATTTCAAGGCCGCCGTGCGGAAAGACAGCGACCATCGAAACGCTGATCTTGTTATCGATGAATTCCTTGATCAGTTGCGGCGTCGGCGGCTGTGGATCACCGTCTGAAAGTATGATCATGTGCCGCGTCGCTGCATCACTTTTCAAAAGCCCCTTCAGTCCCAACTGCATCGTATACTGAAAGCTGGGCATATCGCCGATTTCAGCACCGTTGATGATCGGGACGAGCTGATCGTATTTGGCCGCAGGCGTCAGCTCGAACAACCAGTGCTCGCCCTGTTGTGTATAGGCGAGAACTCCAACTTCGTCCTGTGCTCCCAAGACCTTGATCGCCTGTTTCGTGATCCGCTTGCCCCAGGTATTTCCTTCCGGAAATTCGCACGAATGCAGGATGATCGCGAGTGCCCCTTTCGGTAACACCTTTTTCTGTGAGACATCCATCGTGACAGGAAGAATGTCTTCGATCACCGTACGGTGATAGCCGCCGGGGCCGAAACTGTTCGCACCGCCGACCATTAGAAAACCAGCGCCAAGGTTATAAACCGCATCGCGAACGGCCTGAAGTTGCTGAACGTCGAATTCGTCATGCGGCACATTCACGAATACAATGCAGTCGTAACCCATTAACGATGCCGCATCGCGCGGCATATCGTTTCCGGCGATTTGTTCGACCGCACGTTCCCCCTCGCGGATCGCTTTTTCGAGTGGTCCCCAATCGCGGCGATCTCCCGAACCGTCCGTGACGAGTAATACTTTTCCTTCACCCTCGACGAAAATGTAGTTCAGGACCGAGTTGTTCTGCGAAAGGCTGTCCTGAGCTTTGGGAACTTCGATACTGGCCGTGTATTCGTAGTATCCGGTCGACCTGAGTGTGATCGGAACGGTGTATCGATTCGTTCCTGCCTTGTAGTCGATGTCCTGTTCGGCGATGACATTACCGTTTTCGCGCAGGACGAGTTTTCCTTTTCCTTCGTTCAGCGATTTGACGAGCATCCCGGCTTCGTAAGATTCCCCGAGTTTCACTCCCTGTGGCAGATCAAGGCGTTCGAGCCAGACTTCGTTCTCGTACGAATAGTCGATCGGCAGCACATCGACGACGACTCCGCGTCCTTTCAGGTCGTCAAGGATCCGGGACAGGTTCCCTTCCGTCTGGACGCCGTCACTGATAAGTACGATTTTTCCCTGATTGTCTTCGGGGAGCAGTGCCCCCGCGTACGACAGCGTTTGTTCGATGTTCGTCGCACCGCGATCAACCTGGGAATTGAATGCTTCAAATGGAAAACTCATGCTGGGCGAAAGTTCGCAAGCAGGTGTTTTGCCGAAGATAATGAGCCCGGCCTGATCCGATTTTCCTTTCGGTCGCTGCGTTTGCACCGTCTGCATGACGTACTTGAGAGCATCATCAGGGCTGTAAATCGAATCACTGACATCCAGTGCAAAGACGACCGACATGACATCACGCGAGCGAACGGAACGCGGTTCTGCCAGCACCATCACCAGCAGTCCCAACAGACATAACCGGGTAAACAGTGAAATGGCCGAACGGATTTTTGGCAGCCCTGCGTAACCTGCGACTTGCATCCACCAGATCCACGGTGCGAACACAATCAAACCGAGCGCCATCGGACGAGCGAACATCAGAAAGTGACCGAATTCGAGCCACGCACAGATTCCGCTATACAGGATCAGGAACAATGCCAATGGTATTGCGTCCTGCCAGCGGAAAGCCCGCCGCAATTGCGGAAAAAAGCTCGTGATGAATCGATACCAGGTCTTCATTGCAATTCCTGACGGTGACCCTTCGGGGCACGCCGATCACAGTTCCAATTCAACAATTCGTCTGTTTCCCGTATCACACACGTAAATTCGACCTCGTCGGTCGATCGCCAGCCCCCACGGGGTCGAGAACTGTGCCGCCTGCTGGCCCGATCCTGGCTCGCCATACCGCCCCAGCAGTCGACCCGTTCGACTGAATTTTGAAACTCGCCCGGCTCCGTATTCGACGACCAGCAGATCGCCATTGTGATCGACAGCGATGTCATAGGGGTAGTACACTTCAGCTATTTTGTCTGACTCGCCGAGAATTGCAACCAGCCTTCCATCATCAGTAAAAACCTGGATCCGGTTGTTGAAAGCGTCGACGACATAAAGGTTGTGGTCGTACCAGACGATGCCGCTGGGACGCTGGAACTGTCCCCGCTCGGTTCCTGGCCCGCCAAACTGCATCAGCCAGGTTCCGTCGGGCCGAAATTTCTGAACGCGATCGTTCTGTCCGTATTCGCAAATATACAGGTTTTCGTCCGGATCCTGCACGATAGCAACGGGGTAGACGAAGTCGCCTTCTTCGCTGCCGCGCTGCCCGAACATTCCCGTCACGTTTCCTTCGTGATCGAAGAAGACGATGCGATGATAGTGCGTATCGGCGACGGCAATCCGTCCGTCCTTCAGAACGCAAATCCCTTCGGCCCGACCGACAGAATATTCCGGCATCCACCACTGGCGTGTCACGTCACCGTTTTCGTCGAACACGAGGACACGTCCAACGTTGTCGAGCACCAGATATTCGTTGTCGGGTGATACGGTCATACCCCGAGGCGCCGGAATCCGTTTTCCGTCGGGCGGCATCGACCAGTTCGATTCGTGTTTGACGACGAGCGGTGGTGATGATTGACCAAAACATCCTGACAGGCAAATTGCCAAAAGTACGATTTGCAATAATTTCAGCACGACGCGATCACCTCGCTGAAACCGTGCCGTTCCGACGGACCGAAAAGAGAATTGACGACTGGCACCCGTACGGTCGTCCCGCAAACGTACTTCCGACGACGCGCCAGCAAACCGCGATTCTTCGATTGAAAGCGGGCTTTCGGCCGCCGGTTCGACCGCAATTTGCTCCGGTCGAATACACTCCGCCGCAGGAGCAACCGCAGTTTCCGGCAGTTGGTGTGCCAGAGGATCGCAACCGAACCAGCGACAGGTTTCATCGGACGTCAGCCAATTGCATGGCCCAAGCAATTCAGCCAGTTCTTGTGACAAAGGGCGATGATAGAGTGACAGTACGTCACCAGAGTAGATCACACGACCATTGTCCAGGCAGATGACATGCGTCGCCTCACGGAGAACGACGTCGGGTGCATGGGTCGCGATGACGAGCGACGTTCCATTGGCCGTGCAATGTTCGCGAACCGCACTCCAGTACAAGCCGCATCGGGCAGAATCGACGTGAGACAGCGGTTCGTCCATGACGATGACACCAGCATGTGAGGCGAGTCCCCTGGCAACACTCAACCTGGAACGCTCGCCCTGTGACAATGATCCCGGCCGGGCATCGGCGAGCGGCAACAGATCAAATCGTTCGAGCAGCCTGTCTGCGAAGTCAACACGAGAAACCGGGCCATTGTCAGCGGCTGAAAAACGGGGACCCCGGCGGGCCGGGGGACTTCCTGGTGCCTGTCCTCCATTTTCGGCCTGATGCGGGATCAGTCGCGAGCGGGTGAAAAGATCAGGTGGAACAACGGTCGTCAAATGTTCGCGAACCGTCAGATGCATCCAAAGTCCATGCTGTGGCGGAACCCAGAAAACCGGCAATTCGCCAGGCTTTGTCTCGCCATGGAATTTTAGGGTACCCGTCGTCGGTCGCTCAAATCCAACGAGTAGATTCAACAGCGAGGTCTTTCCAACACCCGACTGCCCAAGCACCGCCGTAATCCCCCAAGGAATCCGGACTGTCACCTGGTTCAGCCTTGGTGAACGGCGTCCGGGCAGCGTTATATTGTCGAGTGACCAGAGCACAGGAAAACCTACGCGAAATGGGAGAGACAGAATGACATGATTCTAGCGAAGAAGAGTCTGCCCTGCCACCCAAAACGTATACCGGAGAAGAATATCGGAACGAAATTCCGGCAGAGGATTCGCAATCATGAACGTCACAAAAACCAACGCATTCAACGGAGTCTCCAACCGCTGAGGCGAGCCGCCCCTGGACAGGATTGCCGAAGTCCAGGG
>JANXOO010000106.1 GCA_025353525.1 Schlesneria sp.
GGCGGTCCTCAAGCGGATCGTTCAGCAGTTCGATCCCGGTCCGAATGGTCGCATCTTGCCTGCCATCGATGACACACCGACGGGGCGATATGGGAAGCACGTCGAAGGCGCGGGCGTGCATCACAACCCCACCGCCGGTCCAGCAGACGGTGAATTCTTATACGGGCACAACTGGGTCTGTCTGGCCTGGGTGGCGACGCATCCGATCTGGGGCGTGATCGCGCTTCCACTGCGCTTTCTCTTATATGTCCGGGAAGTGGATGTCCCCGCACTGGACGCCAAACACGGCTGGAAATTCCGTACAAAACATCAATTAGCCCTCGAGCTCGTGTTGTGGTGCGTGGCAACATTGCGTTCCCTCCAGTGCCTGGCCAAGGTGTGGGTTGTTGCAGATGGTGCGTATGCCGCCAATCCGTTTATCCGACCGCTTCTGAAGGCGGGAATTGTCCTCGTCAGTCGTTTGCGCAGAGATGCGAAACTGTTCGATCTGCCGCCCGAGCCCCATCCAAAGCAACGAGGGCGACATCGCCTCTACGGCGTGAACAGGATCGATCTCGCCAAGCGCGCCGGTCACCCCGATGGCTGGACATCGATCACGTATCAATGTCGCGGCCACGAGGTCACTCGCAAGTTCAAGACGTTCACTGGAACAACGCCATTGGTGCCTGGCACCTCTTCGAGGTGCGAAGAGATGAGGGAGAATGGTGACCGGGGGTCGACGCTTCGACCTGACCCCCGGCTGATAAACACGGCTGCGGGGCTCTTTTTCGTGTTTTCATCCTTTCGTGTTTTCGTGATTCAACTCGTTTGAAAACCGACAGATTCAGAATTCGGCCTCTCCAAACCGTGATCACAAATCGCCGCAGGCCCCGCCCCTGAAATTCATGCTTTTTTCCGTTATATGACTCCCAACTGATTTTGATGATGAAAAATTGCCGAAGACTGGTACAATCAGCCGTCCGGATCGCAAGGATCGGCCCATTCGTTTTTCGCCCCTCGCCTGATTTAAGGAATTCTCAACATGTCGGAAAACAACGTTTCACCAGTCACGTCCGAGACCCAAACGTGTGCAAGCAGTTGCAATCACCGCCGATCCGGCCTTCTGCGAGCAGTCCTCTATGCACCGATTGTTCTGATCGCAGGCGGAATGGCTTCGATGGCCATGTTTCCAGGCCTTTCCGAATATGCAACGCCATTGATCGGTGATTCTGCGGGTTCCGAGTGTTCGTGCCCGCTGACGCGTCTGGCCAAAATGGTTGGCTTCAACAGTCGATCGGAACAGACGTGCTCTTCGCAAGGGGCATCCGCAGGCAGTTGCTCTGCTTCGGTTAACGAGATGAGTGCCGGAAGTTGCCCTTCCCAGTCAATGTCGAGCGGAACTTGCTGCCCTTCAACCGGTTCATGCCCGGCAGCCGCCGAAACGAATTCTTCGGCTGAAGCCGTTCCATCGCTCGACTCGGCATCCACCAACGAACTTCCCGCAGATGCCTTCGCAGCGATCAATTCTGTCGATCTCGAGACACCGTCGAACTGAGCCCAGGTGGTCGCAGTTTCTGTCAATCCCGTCGTGC
>JANXOO010001075.1 GCA_025353525.1 Schlesneria sp.
CTAACTGTTCTTTAAGCTTTACAACGACTTTGCGCAGTACCTCGAAGGCATCTTTGATACCTGGCGGCGACGATGGCACGCCGAATTCGTCCCGAAACTTGTCGCAACATTTCGCGAGTCACCGATTGTCGAGCGGACATTGGAATCGATTGCCGGTTCACCCTCCAAAAATGCCGTGATGCAGCAACGGCTTGCGAATCTGCGTGAGTTGTTGCCAACGACATCGACATGGAAAGACGCTCCGCAAGCGGTCCGTGAAATCATCGAGAACGCTCGCGTGCAAGGTGGAGGAGGAAAGAAGGACTGGGTCTCGGAAGAAATTCAGGCCGGGATCAAAGATGCCTTCGAGGTACTGCGCAAAGTCGTTGTAAAGCTTAAAGAACAGTTAGAGGTTCAAGACGAAGACGTTACCAAATCGACAGAACTTGCCTGCCGGGCGTTGCGGCTCACGAAGCGGGCGGCAGATCGTTATGCCGCGGCCAAACAGGCGCAGGGCGTCCTCGATTTTGACGACTTGCTGTTGCGAGCGAGAGATCTGTTGCGAGACAACAAACATGTGCGAAAGCGGGTCGCTGACGGGATTCGTCTGTTGATGGTCGACGAATTTCAGGATACCGATCCCGTGCAGGCGGAAGTCGTTCGCAGCCTGTGCGGTGCGGCGTTGACTCGGGGCAAACTGTTCATGGTCGGCGATCGCAAACAGTCAATCTACCGGTTCCGTCGTGCCGATCCGACTGTCTTCGCAACGATGAGCGACGAGTTGCCGCCATCCGGCCGTTTGCCACTGAACGTCAATTTCCGCAGCCAGCCGGCCATACTGAATTTCGTCAACCATTTGTTCGCGCCGGCGATGGACGGATACGAGCCGTTGGTCCCGTTTCAGAACGATCAGTTGTCACCCACTCCGGCAATCGAGTTCCTGTTTGCCACATTCGAAGCAGACCAATCGGACGACGGCGATCCGTCTTCACCCGACACTCATCACTCGGTACCCGCCACCCATTCCGATGTCGACGACGACGATTCCCCGAATGCGGCGGCGCTGCGAGGACGCGAGGCCGACTGGATCGCGCGTCGCATCGCATCCCTGCTGGCCGATCCCGTCAAACGCATTCGGACGAAGAAGCAGGATGCCAACGGAAGAGTCCTGCTGCGGCGCGTCGAACCTCGTGACATTGTGATCCTGTTTCGGGCTCTGTCGAGCGTTCAGGACTACGAATCGGCGCTGCGGCGGTATGGTCTTGATTATTACCTCGTCGGTGGCAAGGCGTTTTTTGCCCAGCAAGAAGTGTTCGACCTGTTGAACCTTTGCCGGTATCTGGACGATTGTGACGACCTGGTGGGGCTTGCAGGTTTGTTGCGATCACCGTTTTTCAATCTGAGTGATGATGCCATACATGCACTCGCCTTTCATTCAGAACCTGCCCCAACCGGAGACGATTCCCGGTCTTTAGTGGCTGAACGACGGACGGGCGCGATGTCGCTGCATCAAACGCTTTATTTCGAGCCGCCGACGATCCTTTCCGACGATCAACGCAGCCGAATCCGGTTTGCTGCTGAAGTACTGACCGATTTGCGAATTCGTAAAGACCGGATCCCGTTGTCGGACCTGCTCACCGAAGCCGTCGAGCGAACAGGCTACGATGCCTCGGTCCTTGCCGAATTTCTCGGCAGCCGGAAACTCGCCAATTTGCGAAAACTGATCGAGATGGCGAGGCAGTTTGATCGGGGTGATTTTTTTACGTTGAAGGATTTTGTAACGCGACTGCAAACGTCGGTGCTGGAAGAGACTGATGAAGAATTCGCCACGACGTTACCGGAATCGGGTGATGTCGTGCGGCTGATGTCGATCCATCAATCGAAGGGGCTGGAATTTCCGGTGGTGATGGTCGCGGACATTGATCGCAAGGGGCCACCGCGAAGTGGCGATGCCGTCATGCACCCCGAATTGGGTCCACTGATCAAGCCGCCCGAGAAATTCGGCAAACGAGCCGAGAACCTCGGTTTGAAGATGCATGGACTGGTCGAAGACGAAGCGGATGCACAGGAAACGATCCGGTTGTTCTACGTCGCCTGCACCCGCGCGGCCGATTATCTGATCCTTTCAGCGGGTCTTGATCCTGACAAGCCAAAACAATCTCCCTGGTTAAAGCTGGTGGAATCGCGATTTCATTTGCAGACTGGTTTGTTAAAGGGAGATCCGTTGCTCGGTTCGTCCGCATCGGGCACAGCCGGACCAGAGAATATTCCGGAGATCCTCTCACATCATCAACCGTGCAAGGCAAAACGTGCCGAGTCAGACCACGACCGCCGAATTCCGCTGGGCGAACTTCCCCGTCGAGTCATCGAAGCAGAATCGGGCGAGTTTCCCGCATCGGCCCGGATCTTTCCTCGCGACTCAAGCGATTTGTCGGTCATCAGCGTTTCACATCTCGAGTCGATCGATGCCGAATTGACGGGAACTACACACGGGCATCGCCCGGGAGATCCAGTGTCCGACGACGATATCAGTGTCGATCCCGATCAGGCGACAGCGCTGGGAACCGTTCTGCACGCGGTGCTCGAACGAGTCGACTTTCGCGACACCAGCAACTGGGCCGAGTTGCTGACGGATGCCATCCGGCAATCTGCTGATCCGTTCAGTGACGAAGCGATTCAGCGAGCCAGAACGATGCTCGCCCGTTTTTTCAGTTCTCCGATTGCAGCCGAACTGACTTCCGCCCGCTCGATCCATCGCGAAATCGACTTCCTGCTCCCGTGGCCGTCGAGTTCAACGCCCGACACCAAACAAGGTGTCGCAACACCCGCATCGCGTCCGTCCGTCCTGGTTGCCGGTATCATTGATCTGTTGATCGAGACTGACAGTGGCTGGTCCGTTCTGGACTACAAGACGGGCGATTTTTCGATGCAATCGCCCGACGAGCAGCATCTCGCACCTTACGAACTGCAACTGGGGCTTTATGCGCACGCGGTCGAACAATGGTTTGGCAACGCTCCACGCGAACTGTCGTTGATCGTCTTTCGCCCTCAGATTCGCCGGATCACATTATCGTGGTCAGAGACTCGATGGGCCTTGATTCGATCGCGTATCGATCGCGCGATGAACTTTATACGGTCAGTGGATTGAGCGGATTTTGCGAGACGGTGACGCCCGTCAATTCGCGGATTCCATCGATTGCGCCTGTCCTGAAACAAGACCGGGTCACTTCCGCGATGTATTTGACGTACGTGGGGCGGGAGTCAACTCAGGCCCCGGATCGAGCAATTGGATGATATGTCGCACTGTGAACGGACGCTTCACAAGACCACCCGATCTCGCCGAATTCCATTGCATCATGCAGACGTGATTCGATGTCGCCAGGATCAACGGTTCTCCAGCGGCTGAATCGAGAAACTCAGACTTGCGGGCCAGAATCTCGCGAGCATTTTCCGGCTTCTGGATGTTGTAGACACCTCCCGATCCGCAGCAGTCGCGAGCCATCGGTGCCAGTTCCCACGTGTAGCCTGTCGCGTCCATGACGTTCGCGGGAATGCCGGCGACCTTTTGTCCGTGAATCAAATGGCACGGCAAATCGACATAAACGCGCGCGGCAGACGGTTGAATCGGTCGTTTGACCGGCCCCAGTTCGCCCAGAAAATCGAGAACATCGCGAACAGGAAGCGTCCCCTGCATCGCTTTACCCAGTGCCAAACCGCATCCGGACGAATTGCTGACGACCGCATCAACATCAAGAGACTGAAAAGCCCGGCGATTCTGTTCCTGAAGTACCGGTACACCGTTCATGCCCGTGTGCTCCTGGAAGGCACCGCAACAGCCCTGATCGCGTGGTACCGTGACCTGGACATTGTTTTCAATCAGAACCCGAACCGTCGCGAAGTTGATTTCCCGGAACAGCGATTCCATCAGGCAACCGGTCAGCAACGCCACGCGCGGCCCTGTCGGGCGATGCTGCTCCATCAGTTGTTGCGAATAGGCGGCAGTCGATTGGATCGCGGCCGGACGACCCGCGAACAAAAACCGATGAGGCAACAGCCCCGCTTGTCGCAACAGCCTGGCAGGCAGCATGACCCAACTGAACAAGTTTGGACGAGCCGCCAGCATTGCTGCCATACGAAGCAAATACGGGGGTCTGGACCGCTTTGCAACGACGTGTTCGTGCTGAACAGTTTCAAATATTTGTCCGTAAGGAACATTCGCCGGACACGCCGATTCACATGCGAGGCAACCGACACATTCCGACGTGTAGAAGTCCGTCCACGGATCGTAGGGCAGGCGGCCTTCGGCTTCTTCTCGCCACAAACGCAACCGACCGCGGGGCGAATTGTTTTCGTCACCGGTCAATTTGTAGGTCGGACACACTTCCAGGCAAAAACCGCAATGAACACAACTCGCCAGCAGATCTCCATCGAGCGGTGACGCCTTGCCACCCGGGACTGAAAAAGGGGGACAGGCACCAGGAAGACCTGGAGCCAGTCCCCTTTTTTCAGGTCGATTTTCCATCGCTGATCGCCCGGCTGCGGAATTCTGTGCTGGTTCGTTCCTGGTCGTCACGGCGTGTTTATCTCCTGTTCCAGTACCGAAATCCATTCTGCCTCGCGCACTGACGGTTTCAAATCGACCAAATGCCGCGAATGCCAATCGCCGCCGACCGCGTGAAGTTCGTCGGCCACTGAAGTCACCAGGCGACCAATCCGTTCGGCTTTGTCGGAATCGCCGTCAAGATAACCGTGTATCACGCCGTTGTAACAGAGCACAACGCAGCGCATTCCGCCTGTTTTCACAATGTTGTGGGCCATCGATACGACCTGTTCTGGCGACGCCTTGAATGTGAAGTCAGGACATCCGTCGGCAGGGGAGGGGGTATCGCGCTGGGCATTGATGCTTAACCGTTGTGACACCGCAAACGACGACAACATTGCGTCGAAGCAAGCGACTTCGTCCGCAGGACAATTGACCACGATTCGCAATTGGCTTTCTTTGTCGACAACGAAGTCGATCGAATCGAACCAGTGCATCCAGCAGTTCTTCAGCAACACAGGTATCGATTGTCCGAGCATGTCGGCGGAACCGGTGAACGAGTAGAGACTCGTCACGCCGCAATCGGGACGCAACCGAAGAACATAGTCGACGGGCTGTCCGAATCGACTGCCTGACGACAGCAAAAAGCGGAACAGGTCGTATCCGGTAGTCGTCTTCACGACTCGTTCGCCCAGTCGAACTATGCGTTCGTTTGGCAGCTTCCAGTTCATTCCGACGATGTTGTCACAATACGGTCCGAAACGCGACGAAGCGGGGGCAAACCCGGTCGAATCAACCTGAGCCCTTAATGTCGCCTTGCCATCGATCAACAGCGGGAATCGCAACGAATGCGAGGCGGCCAGTCCGTGAATAATTGCTGCGGTTGAATCGGCTGAAACACACAACACGCCATCGATCGGATCCAGAAACGCCGGGAAACAACGTGGGTCAGGCGATGTCAAATGTCTCGTCGGTGTTCCCTCGCAAGTCGCCGCATCGGATTGATCGGTCGTAATGGTCCTGTCCCTGTAAGCCACTTCATCGTCGGTTCCGTTCGTGGCTTCAAACCGTCGCGAGGCAAACACTTTCAGGGGATTCAACTGATGCTGCGCGTTGAACATCGCCGGGATTGCCAATTGTAAACGCGTCGCTTCCGGCCCGAAGACCAACGGCATATACGCTGTTTTGTCGTTGCCGATTCCGTGTTCGCCCGACAGGGTTCCGCCGACATCGACCACGCGCTGCATCAACCGCTTGCCGATCAGTTCGACTTTTTCAAGTTCGCCCGGCTTGCGCGAATCGAACAGGAAATTCGGATGCAGGTTTCCGTCACCCGCGTGAAAGACGTTCACGGCCCTGATCCCCGCCGCGTCGGCTTCGTCGTAAACCAGTTGCAGTAATTCGGCGAGTGCCCGTTTGGGAATGACGGCGTCCTGCACCACAAAATCAGCACTCAGTTGACCCATCAACCCGCCCGCCGCCTTGCGGGCTTTCCAAAGTTTCTTACGCTGGTTTTCATCGTCGCTGAAGACAACATCCTGCGAACCCGCACTTCGCAGGATGTTTGCCACTGATTCGACTCGTGCGTTCACCAGTTCGGGCGGACCGTCGATCTCGGTCAGCAGCATGAACGAATCTTTCGGCAATCCGACCGCCATCGGACTGTTTTCCACCATCGCTACGCAGCGAGGGTCCATCAATTCGATTGCCACCGGATACGACGAGTGTGCGACGAGCGCGTGAATCGCTTTCTCGGCCGAGATCAGGGTCGGGTAAGTCGCACGGAATGTCCATGCCTTGTCCGGTCGGGGAAGCAATCGCAACCAGAAGCGTGTGAAGGCGCCCAAAGTTCCTTCCGAGCCGACCATGAACCGCTTCCAGTCCTCGCGCCATGGACCACGTCCTCCCGCCGGGCCACCAAATCGGTACACGCTGCCGTCGACCAGAACCGTTTCGACGCCCAGTACATAATTACTGGTCACGCCGTATCGGAAACAGTGGGCACCTCCGGCATTCATCGCCACGTTGCCACCAAGAGTACATACCGGGCCACTGGACGGATCGGGCGGGTAGAAGACTCCGTACGGTTTCAGAAACTCGTCCAGGCGATCGAGTGTCACGCCGCACTCGACTTCACACCAGAAACCTTCGGCGCAGACCTTTCGAACACTGCGTAGTGCCGATGTATGAACGATCACACCTCCCTGTGCGGCCACGGGACCGCCCGACAGTGAGGTTCCCGCTCCGCGAATACAGATTGGTACACCCAGTCGTTTCGCACTTTGCAGAACGCGGACCATTTCATCGGCATCTGCCGGGATGACAACGGCATCCGGTCGAAACGTCTTGTAGCCCAATCCATCGGCGTCGTACCCCGCCAATTGCGCGGGCGATGTCAGGACGCGCCCGCGAATGACCAAGGTCTTCAGGATGTCTGCAAGTCGATCGGTATTCATCCGTTATCCGCGCGTCGTCGATGGCTCCACCAGAGCCGTTTTGGCAGCATCCCGATTCCGATGATCGTCAGGTTGAAGGCTGCAAACAAGGCGAGGTAGTACAGCGTTCCTTGCTTGAATCCGTACGAGTGCAAACCGGTTCCCAGAGCATTGACGCCCCACCATGACCAGCTGACGAAGATGTTGCCTCCGACCGCCAATGCGGCCAGCCCCCGTTCTTTGGCCATCCCTCCCCATCGCGCGTGCAGGGCCAGAGCATTCCACAAGACAATAATCAATGCTGCATTTTCTTTCGGATCCCAACCCCAGAAACGGCCCCACGAATCGTCGGCCCACAAGCCACCCAAGACTGTACCGACAAAACTGAAGAAGATCGAAAAGCACAGCGTGCCATAAATCATGCGATGAATGTCACGACCTTCGTCCAGGGTCATATTCGGTGTGCAAACACCCCGGATGATATAAGCGATCCCGAACAGTCCGGCGAGATAGGTCGTGGCATACCCAAGCGTGATGCAAGTGACGTGAGTGGCAAGCCAGAACTGTGTATCGAGCACTGCTTGCAGCACAGTAAAGGTATCTCCGTCTGACGCCAGGCCGCCTGCGATCTGCAGTGTCGCATAACCCGCCACCGAAGCAACAATCGATCCGATTCCGATGCGATAGATGACTTCTGTCAACAGACCCAATATGACGCAGCCCCAACCGATGAAGACGGCCGAAGAGTAAAGGTTTGTCACCGGTGGCCGACCCGAAATCACCAGTCGCGCGGCGAGTCCTGCCGTGTGCAGTATCAGTGTCACCAACAGCATTGCGAACGCTGCGCGATTGAATCCGCGCGGCCAGGTCAGCCAGCCGATCGCACCCAAAATGAACGCGATCAGGTAAAGTCGTGACGCATGGACAAACGGCCGAACATGGTTGAAGTACGATTCGAGTCGAATGACCCAGGGGGTGAAATCCTGAGAAGGTCGACTGTCGCCCATTTTCAACAGATTGTCGACCGCCTGATTGAAGACCGCCGGTTTGTCTTCGGAATACGCTTTCAGAAGTTGTTCCCAGCCAGCCACAAGGGGATTTTCATCACCGGTTTTCGTGATCCGGTTTCTCAGGTTGATGATCCATCCTCGCGAGAGTATATGCCATTTCTCGTCATCTGCCTGCGGCCACACAGCGAAGACCGGTTGCCCCTGGTCTTCCAGCGCTTCGGAGAATTCTGTCACCATCTGGAACGAACGCAGTACTTCATCCTGTGTTTCGCCGCGAATCCGATGCTGCAATCCGAACGCAAATTTGAGGTTGTCGTATGTCGAGACTTTGTCACTCAGTTCGAGCACTTTTTTTCGGTAAACAGTCAGTTCCCTGTGATTTCGGGAATCTTCCCTGGCCAAATGGACCTGTTTTTCGAATTCCTTTTCATTGAATTTGATGTCATTCCGCGAGTACCGCATTCCTTCTCGTTTTCTGACGCCAATTGTTTCCTGCAATTCCAGGTTTTCAACGCGGAAGATCTCGCGGCTATCGGCGATTTTGGCTTCGGAGATCACTTCAAGCAGCCACTCGGTCGCCGTGATTTTGGGCTTTGATTTGAACATCGATTCCAGCATGTGCTGCGCTGCTGATTTGTCTTTGATGCTTTCTTCGACTTCGAGCGGAATATGAGTTCGGCCAGATATGGTTATCAGGGCAGAAGACGCCGCCGAATCGATCGGCTTTGTACGTCCTTCGGACATGACCGGGATTTGACCGAATCGATAGAGATCATTGACCAGAAATTTGTTTTTGGGGGGGCTCGCAATCATCCCGATATAAAGAACTGCAACGCCCGACATGACGGCCGCGAAAATTGCTGACATTGGATCGAACGATTTGACGTTGCGAGGCGTTTCCAGCAAAGACCTGGAAGAACTTCCCGGTTTCATTCCCAGCTTCGCCGCCAGTTTCGCCGCACGTTCCGCACCTTCATCAGAAACGGCCGGGACATCTCCCGCGGTCAGAAATCGAACCAGCAATATCATAAAATGAGTCAACATGCCCAGACCCACGAGCATGCATCCGACGTAGGGCATCATCCATCCCGAATTGGCCACGACTGACAAAACCGTATGCTCGATCCCGGTTTCTTTCTCGCGTTCGTAGCTGCTTTGATAGAAAGTTTCATTGGCGAAACGTAGCGGATTGTTCATCCAGATCGTTTTTTCTTCGTCGACGTTTCGACTTCGGTCAACCAGATGCACGGTCGATGCATAGTTACGGGCAGTGCTGGTGCCAAGGTAATTTTCAGCGCGAACGTCTTTCAATTCGAACACGTATGGCTTGTAAATTCGTTTGGGGCGCAACGCGATCCGAAACGTTTTTCCGTCGACCTGAACGGTGTCGGTCTCGTCACTCATCGACAGAACCCAACTGGCCAGGTACGTCCCGAGTGATTTGCCGTCTGCCTTCGATTCGAGAGTGGCATACACGGCGGGAGAATCGACTTTGCTGCTGGTATCGGTTCCGGCACCCGGTTTCGATTCATCGGCCATCCAGATCAATCCGGTCCCCGAAGTCGCAAGATTTGGCTCTTTCGACGACACGGCGCGAATGCGAGCATTTTTCAAGTAGTTTCGGAATACGATGCTGAATGGAAGATCAGGATGTTCGATCGGTTTTTCGCTTTTGACCGCGTCAAGGATGACCGATTTCGGAAATGCGACGACCCGTTCTTCGTTTTTATCGGTCAAATCAGTGACCGCAAATTCAAATGTCCGGATGTCCTGCACGAAATTCGTTCGCTCGCCTTCGACAAGACTCATCTGAGTCTCCACCGCTGTCAGGGCAACCTGCAATTCGTAGCCCATCATCAGTCCGATACCACCGTGCAACAACACGATTCCCGCCCGCTTGCCAAAGACAATCCAACATCCGCCAAGCAACGCCAGTGATGCGGCGGTTCCTTGCGTCAATTGCCAAAGGATTCGAAGCGACGCGTCGGAGGGTCGCGCGGCAGATCCCCTGACGAGAATCATGGCCAGTACTCCCGCCAGCAGCACTCCGATCGCCGCGAGCATACTTCGAAGAAAGAGTTGTCGGACGGACTTCTCTCCCGACCTGTCTATTGGAGTTTGTAAGAGTGTCATAAACCCGTAACCGGCTGCGATTGCCGCGATTGCGAGCAGCCCCTGGTATCCGATCCATTGTGAGCTGTAAGGAATCCAGGGTTCGGCTTGAATCCCTTTGGAATTTCCGCCGGAAACAATGATCAAACAGGTCGCCAGACATCCGGCGCCGATACAGACGAGTCCGGCAACAAGACGTGAACCGGTCGCTGTGGTCTTGAACCTCACCACATGGGCAGAGAGCAGATTGACGGCCAGCAGCAACCCGAGAAGTTTTCCACCCGGAAACCAGATTCCGCCGGGAACTGTGATCGGATCTTCCGGAGAGAATGACAGTGGAAAAAAGACCTGGAACGGGATCCATGCGAACCAGCAACGGAAATAAAGCGAAATGACTTCCCAGATGTCCTTGTCGACCTGAGCGAACGTCCCCGCGAGGATCAAAAAGATCGACAGGGCAAAGAGCACCACCGTCAGCTTCAGCGACGCGGCAGGTTCGAGCACTCGTTTGATGCCGTTCCACACTGAAAAACCGGAATCATCGCGACTCACAAATTCGCCACCGTGCATTGTGCCTGTTGCCATCTGTCACCTCCCCACATTTCATTCCGGCGAAACGTCCCCCTTGAGTATCAGGGAGACTCATACATCGTAGACAACTGTTTTCAGGCCTGCTTCGTTCCTGACCAATTTCATTTCGAACAACAGGTCACTTAATTCAGTTGTAAGGATTTGAGGAATGTCTCAAACCGGGATCCTTCGCGTTCAACCAACGTTGCATCGCCCGTCATCTTGACGAACCAGGACTGATCGCGATCGTCAACGATCACTCCAAAAATCGATCGCCCGTCTGCGGACATTTTGTACAAGTCGCCTGATTGAGTGCCGACATCTACTTTCTTCGCGGTTGCGACAAGTTCGTTTTCTGTGAGGGGCCCAAGTCCCAATTGACCGCGCCAACGGTTCACATTTTCGAGTCGATTGCCGCGAGCAGGGGTCACCGTGATGGCGGCCTTTGCATCACCGTCTGCGACCTGAAACGACACCACCGCGAACATCGCAGGAGGCCCTTCAGTCCATTCGGCAGGTTTGTTGCAGGCGGGCGGCTTCGGTTCTGAAGCGGGCTCACGCACTTCCGCTTTTGGAGCGGCTTGCGGTCGCGGACCCATTCCTGCGGGTTTTGGTTTCGGTCGCCCGATGATATTCAACCACCACGCCGCGTCATCACCGACTGCCAGCTTTTCAGACTGACTTTCGAGATCTTCTTCTCCGATCGGAGGCAGTGATAGCTGGCCGCGCCAACGGTTGATATTCAGTACAACCTGGTCGGCAATTGTCAGATCTGGCCGAGCGGGAAACGTCGTGACCGACATCTCGAGTGAAGGTTGTTCGCTCGTCCCGGAATCGCTCTTCCCAAGCAACAAAGTGGCGTAGCGCATATCACTCGCCGGCATTTGTTTCCAGTTTTCAGGGAGTTTCCATTCGATCTTGTCGTCGCCAGTGATTCGGACCGATTTCAGGAAATCTCGCACATCGTTTTCGCGTGCCGCGACGGCTTCAATGTTTCCCTGCAATTTGAAGAACCAGAGCGCCGTTTTTCGAGGGATCACAATTCCGATCATCCGTTCGGGTTTGGGATGAGCGCGTTGATTGCTTTCGAGAAATTCGGCCGTTTGCAACGAATCGTGTCTGGGAACCGAATACGTCGAAATCTGTTCGGCCTTCTCGCACCCGCACAAAAACAGACACGACAGACAAATCGATCCCGCGATGATGCCGGAGGTGAAAAAACTGTCGGACGATAGGGGGAAACGAGACTGATACACCATGTGACTCTGTATTCAAAGACGCAGTATTCAAAAAACAAACGAATCAAAAAAAACGGGGGCGTGGAGCAAACGGAATCTGACCAACGCAGGATCGGGTCGGCGGGCAGCAAGGCGGGACAATTCAGCAGTTGAAAAGATTATAGCCACGATCAGAGCCGAAAGCACCAGGGGCGGATTCTGATTCTGTCGATATTCAGAAGAATTGAATCACGAAAACACGAAAGGATGAAAACACGAAAAAGAGCCGGACAACGGCATTTAGTGATCGGCCTGGACGTGTGCGTTCGTCACGGTTCTGCACCGACATGTAATCCCGATCCGTGTTTCATCGGTGGCCAGAATCATCCTTTCATGAATTCGTCTGTTATGGTCCTGCTAAAGTTCAACGTGTTCTCAGTCCGCTTGTGACCGACTCTTTTTCGTATTTTCTTCCTTTCATGGTTTCGTGATTCGACTTATTTGAAAACCGCAAGAATCAGAAACTGCCCAGCACCAGCCACGTCCGAACAATCATTCCAGGGGACAACCTCTCGTTCTACGATCGCTCAGTTTATCACGATGCCGAAACATTTCGCCGCAACTCATTTGCCAACAATAGGTTAAGAATAAACGGAGTCGCCACATGAATTCAAAAAAGACAAATGCCCCGCGACCACAAATGGCCTCCTGAAAAGTCCAGCCAAAGGGATCTTCCGGAACCAGCGTTACATTCCGCGAGATTGCCACAGGCCACCTGTTCAAACACTTGCGGAAAGAATTCGCCGTGACGGTTGGACGACACTGAAGCCCGGTCGCCGTGTATCCGAATCAAAAGAAGAGACTATTCTCGTAGAGCGATTTTCCACGGAGGAGCGAATGTTTGATCTTTTGAAAACTGCAAACGACGACCAGATGGCATTCGGGATTTGCATCCTGGCACTCGCTGGCATCGCTTTGTTCCTTTTTGCGAGCTTCCATCTTGGTCCTGCAGGACAGAAAATCAGGGCGAAAGAACGAAAAAAATTCGAATTCGAAAGAATTCCACACAGGTCGACAGAATCAGATCGACATCAGGAACGTGCGGCCTAGAATGGTGACTGGTTCCGCCACGCAGAATTGACGGCACAAGTTGACCGACGCCGTTTGTCCGCTAATACCAGTACCGGGATGTCGGGAGCGATCTTATGCGAAACATCACACGCGTTTTCACGGCGATTTGCCTCGTTGCAATCGGCTATTTCATGGGAAATTCCCGAGTGTTCCAGGTCGCACATGCGGAACCCGCCGAAGTCGCGGCTTCGGACGATGCGATCAAGAGAATCGTCGAAGCGCACGAGGCATTGAAGAAGGCCGTCAGTCAGTTAAAGCTCGAATCGCACTACGAATCTGTGACAAAAGCGGTCAATCCCTACGCGGTACTGGTGGGCGGGATCAACGCCAAAGAGGATCTGGAGGGCGGTCATGGAGTCGACCCGGACACGTTTGCGGCGCTCAATGTTGCCGTTTACCAGTTGAAAAAGAATAATATCAAGGACGAACAACTGGCAGATTGGGTTGATACCAATTTACTGGGATATGATAGCAACGGCCACGTGACCTATCGTAACAAGGTCGTCAGGATCTATTCGATCTCGCGATTGCGGCAACTGAACGCTCAGCGAATGGTTGTGTTGGGAGAGACGAAAGAGTTGAAATCTCGCAAATAAGTTCCAGGGAAAATCATCGGCTCGATCAGGAATTTGTTTCCTTCGGGACCAGCGACACGATAGAATATGTGCACCCCATTCGCGCGAATCGCGCCCTGCTCGAGATCTCCGATTCAGGTGCTCGACGTTCACCAGAAGCGAGGAAATGACAATGAACCGATCAATCTTCAAGCGGCTACTCATGGTTCCGGTGATCGCAGCGGGTCCGATTTTTGCCTGCGGATCGGGCTCGGGATTGTTGACGGCGGCAGAAATGCCGAACCCCGCTCAAGTCATGAAACATACGGCACCCGATGGCAATGTCGTCCAGGCATTGATGTTTCAATTGAACGATGAAACCATCGGTGTTGCGGCTCGTGACCACCTGATCTTCGTCGACACATCGGCCAGTCAGGTCGGTGCCCACCGCCTGCATGCGTTGGCCGTCGTGGAATCAATGCTCGAGTCATTGCCGGAATCAGATCGCGTCCGACTGTTTGCCGTCGACGTTCAGTCCGACGCGTTGATGCCGTCGTTGGCCGGGCCTCACAGCGAATCGACCAAATCGGGTATCGCCGAGCTGAAATCCCGAATTCCACTCGGTGCAACGAACCTTCAGACCGTCGTGCGAACGTCTCTGGAAACAGATCGATCAGATCGCGATGTCTCGATCACCTACATCGGCGACGGGATGAGTACCGCAGATTTGCTCGAAACTCGCGAACTTCAGTCAATGGTTGCCGAACTGCGAGGACGGGAAATTCCGTTCCACGCTTACGGTGTCGGTCCTGATATGAACCTTCGACTTCTGGGTGTGATCGCGCACCAGACGGGTGGTTTCATCGATTTTGACAAACGAATGGATGTCGGTCAGCAGGGTGCAGATCGTAATCAGGCTGCACGCGATTCGGGACAGGCGTTGGGTCAGGCCGTTCGCCGCCCGGTCTATTTCCCGTCAGAAGTCAAAGTGACATCGAGCGGCATTGAATCGCTTCCGCTGTTGCCTCTTCGATCGGATCGGGAAACGATTCACGTCATTCGCGGCACACTTCCCGCCGATGCTCGAATTGCATTCTCGAACGGTAACCCGACTGAAGCGATGGAATGGCGACTTCTGGCGCCCGTCGAACAATCGGGATCTGCATTTCTGGCCGTGGTTGCGAAGCAATTGGACAAAGACGGCGGGATCGGCAATTCGCTCGCCGGTCGCCGCCTGATGCAAGTTTTCCAGGGCGTTTTCGGAGATTCCGTCGATTCAGCACTCAAATACGGGACCGAACAGCTTGAGCGGGGTCAGGTCGAACAGGCGGCCGAGATCGCACGACAGGTCACCGAACTCGATCCGCATAACAGCACTGCGAAGATACTGGCGTCATCCACTGAGAATTTTCGCATTCGACTGGCTTCGCAATCGAAAAAAATTGCTGAAGATGATGTCGAAATGCGTTCGCAGCCTGAAGCCGATGCCAGTTTGACACGCGATCAGGAGCAGGCGATTCGGGTCAAAACCGAAAAGCTGCGAAGTCACGTCAGTAACGCGATTGATGCTGCTCACAAAACTGATGAACCCGAAATGAGCCTGGCTCGACTGAAGCAAGTCGACAATGCCGTCAGGTCGTCGATCGACATTGCACCTGAAGATCGCCTTCAACTGCAGAAGCGTCTTGAAAGTGAAATCAGCCAGTTGAAAAACTTGTCCGACAAACGGGCACAGGAAAAAGTTCAACTCGCGGAAGAACTCGCCCAACTCGAAGCGCAAAAACGATTGACCGAACAACTTCAACTGGATGAAGAACGGCTGGAAGGGCTGATCGATCGAATTCGAGGACTGATGCTGGATGGAAAGCACGGTCGCGACGAAGCCTACGGCGAAGCTCAAAACGTGGCTGATGTGGCGATCGATCTTCGTCCGGGTGAAGGGACATCGTCCGCAGCCCGCTTCGATGCAGAAGCCGCTCAGCAACTGGTGCGTTCTTACCGTTTGCGAGCTCGTCGAGCCGACCAGTTCCTGGAAGCATTGCACCAGGTTGAATTGGCTCATATCCCGTTCCCTGACGAACCTCCGATCCGGTTCCCGAAAGCAGAAGTCTGGCAGGCACTGACGCAGCGACGCCGATCATGGGCGACGGTCGATCTTCGCAAGGAAGGCCCGAACGAAAAGCGGATCCAGCAGGCACTCAGCGAATCCACTGAAGTCACGTTCACGGATCAACCGCTTAAAGAAGCCCTGGACTACCTGGAAAGCATCCATCACATTGAAATCTATATCGATGCAGCCGCGCTGTCCGACGAAGGGATCAGTACCGATCAGAATGTGAACCTCGTGATGTCGGGGGTTACATTGCGAAGTTGCTTGCGATTGATGCTCGAACCACTGAACCTCACTTACATCATCGAAGACGAAGTGATGAAGATAACGACGCAAGCCAAAGCCGATGAAAAAATGACGACCCGCGTCTATCCCGTTGCTGACCTTGCGATCCGTATCCTTCCAAACGGCGGCGGATTGGGTGGTGGTGCTGGTGGCGGCGGTGGACAGGGTGGTCAACAGGGTGGTCAACAGGGTGGTGGCGGCGGTATCGGCGGTGGTGGTGGTGGCATTGGCGGCGGTGGCGGCGGGTTCGGCGGCGGCGGATTCTTCAATATCCCTGCCGAACAGGTCCAGCCACAGGACCAGGATGCCGCCCCGAACGCGGCTCCGAAATTCGATAACAAAGCCATTCGAAAACTCAAAAAAAAACGAGCCTAGACGGTCTGCTCGCTCAGGCTGGTGAAGTGAGCGAGAATCCGCAGAATAGCGAACGGCGGGATTCGTCCAAAGGGACGGATTCCGCTGTTCGCATTGACAGGGCCAATCGACAATCGACAAAGCAGGTTCCGTCGACCACACCCGAAGACCGGCTGAATCGATGGAGCCGCTTTTTCGAAAAGACCGTTCCGCAGGAAACCGTCCATGATGTGGTTCTTGACCTCGTTCAATCGCGCCAGTACGAAGAAGTCATTGTCTGCATCGAACAGGCCATTCTCAGCGGTCAGATCCAGCCCTGGATGTATCAGCTTCTGGCACT
>JANXOO010001091.1 GCA_025353525.1 Schlesneria sp.
GCCATCCTTCCTTGACATCGAGCAGAACGACCAGTTTGGAGGTTCCGCCAGCAGGTAATTTGTCCGTCGAAAGGTACGCGCGTCCTTTCACCAATTCATCCTTTTTCGGGCGTTCTTCTTTTTGCTCCGCCAGCAAGATCAGCGGTTCGTTGGCCACCTTCGCATCAGTGCCACCGGCAGGAATGACTTCGCTCGAACCGGTGTCCGACCTGCTACCGGACTCTGCTTCGGATTCAATCAATTCCAGAGTCGCCAATGCCAGGTTGGCCAAGCCGCGCGGAGATTGTTCGATGTTGGGTGCAAACAGTTCTATTGTTGCGCGGGCTTCGTCGCGATAAGCATCGACCCCGGTCAATCGGGACAGCGCAATCAGATTGCGGGCACTGACACTGTTTCCGGCAGGCGTCACTCCGTCATAGCAATTCTTCGCTCGTGCTAAAAGTTCTTCATGGTGATGCGATGTAAAAAAGAATCCGCCGTTGTTTTCATCAAGGAAAAGCCTGAGCTGCTCGTCCTGAAGCGATTTGGCGACCTTGAGCCAGTTCGGTTCTCCCGTCGCGTCATGCAGTGCAAGTATTCCGTCGATCAGAAACGCATAATCGTCGAGATACGCATTGAGCTTTGCTTCGCCACTGGTGAAGACGTGCAATAACCTTCCCTGAGGGTCGCGGAGATTGGCCAGAACGAAATTGGCGGCACGTTCTGCTGTTCGAGCGTATTCCGGATGCTGCAGTGTCGACGCTGCTCTTGCGTAAGCGCCGATCATCAAGCCGTTCCAACAGGTCAGAATCTTTTCGTCTCGTAACGGTTTCTCGCGACGGTTGCGCGCTTCGAGCAGTTTTTGGCGAGATTGTGAAAACTCATCCCGCAATGAAGTACCAACTGGTACAGAATCAGCGGGCGCCGCAGAAACCTCTGATTGTGGCAATTTCTTTGACGCGAGCCTCAGTACATTGCCGTGCTCGAACTCGGGCAGTTCCTTGACGCGATAGGCATTTCTGAAATCCGTCGCGGCGGGGCCCAGCACCTTGTCGATTTCTGCCGAATCCCAGACGTAGAATTCGCCTTCGACGCCATGCGTCTCGGCATCGAGAGCTGAATAGAAGCCGCCGTCCGGCGATGTCATTTCGCGCGAGACGAATTCGAAGATCTCTTCTGCCACCTGTTTGTAAAGCGGTAGATGTGTCGACCGAACGGCGTTCACGAAGACGTCAGCAAGCTGCGCCTGGTCGTAGAGCATCTTTTCAAAATGAGGCACATTCCAGCGCCGATCGACGGAATACCGGTGAAAGCCGCCGCCCACATGGTCCCGGATTCCCCCGCAGGCCAATTGCATCAGAGTCAGATCAAGTAGTTGTGCAATGTCCGGATTGGGGGTTCGATCGAGGACTTGCTGAACGAACGTCAACTTGGCCGGCGTTGGGAATTTTGGTCCGTTGGGCCGATCAGGATTGAAATCGATCCCGCCAAATTCGGGATCGAAACTGGACGCGGTCGAGGCAAACGCGGTGGCGGCGAGCGATGCGGTCACTGGAACCTGCTTCAGTGACACTTTCGGATTCATCAGGCGCCGTGTCTCTTTTGAAACGATTTCGGCGTTCGTTTCCATTTGTTCGCGTTTGCTGCTCCACATCTCCGAAAGAGTGTTAAGAACTGAAGGAAAACCTTGCTGACTGGCGGTATTTTCGGGGGGGAAATAGGTACCACCCGCGACCGGCTTGCCATCTGGCGTCATGAACATCGACAGTGGCCAGCCACCGTTCGATGGAGCCCCGATCATCTGGAAGTAGACCTGCAGAGCGGTCATATAGATCTCGTCGACATCAGGACGCTCTTCGCGGTCGACTTTGATGCACACGAAATTGTCGTTCAGCGTTTTGGCGATCGCCTCGTTCGTGAAGACCTTGCGTTCCATCACGTGGCACC
>JANXOO010001120.1 GCA_025353525.1 Schlesneria sp.
CGATCGCATTCGCCGTCGTTCGTGCAAGTAAAAGCTGCGGGCGGTGTCCGCGATCTGGACGGACTGCTCGCCGTGCGGGAACTGGGAGTCTCGCGCTGCGGTGCAAGTCGCACTGCAGATATTCTCGACGAATGTCGTAAACGACTCGGTCTGCCAGTGATCGCGGTTTCGAAACCGGCGGCACCTGGATATTGAACGAGCGGTCTGCAACAGCTCTTCGGCAGGCGGCGAGGACGTCGTATTTCGACAAGTAACAACGTCGATACCAGCCTTGTTATGGCTGCAAGCCTTGAACAGCGTCGCGAGCAAAATCGCATTTCGTGTGATTTACAAAAAAGGCAACTTGCGAGAAACGACCACGAACTTGAACGCAAGACGATTGCGGATCAAATTGACCGGCTTGTTTGCCATAAGGATTGAGGATTGAGGAAAACCACGAAGGAATCAAGGAACGATTTGCTTGCTGCCATCTCTCAATCTGGTTTCGTTATCCTTGAAGATCGCTACGACCCAGGCTCCCATCGATTTCCCGTTCTGAGAACGCAACGAAGTTTATTCCAGGTCTTTAATCAATCGAACGAGTGCCAGTTTGAGATTGGCTTGTGTCCATAGCAACGGGCAGATGTCGTTGGGAACGTACTGGCCCCGTTCGCAGAAATACGATTCGGGGCAACGGTAGGGACCGAAGCGGGAGTCTGACGATGACAGTTGGTCCAGTGACCGGTTCAGGTGGTCGATCTGCCGATGTCGGTCTTCTCGCTGGCCGGTCCGCTCGTACCGCAAACCGTAGTGAATGGAAACAATCGGATCAAACAGACACCACTGAGCTTCCATTCCCGGTTCGAGCAATCGATCTCTGTCGGCCAAATTGTCGCTGAAGTCGGAAGTGCGGACTTCGGCTGACAGCTTCTGTTTGTAGTCCGCGCACCAGTACGAATCGCCTGGATACCGTCTGATCCCGTGGTCGCCCGACAAATGAGATGTCACGTTTGCGACGATTCGGTCGGCCATTTCTCCGCTCACGACCCGGTAGGGATAGATCAGAAACACGAGCGCCGCGTCATAATCGCGATGTTTTGAAGGATCCGCTTGAATGCACTCGCAGGGAAGAATTTCATCGAGAGCGGCGCGGCCTTCGAAAGATCGCTGTCGGGTTGATAGCGGTTCCCACGTCTCCAGCGCCGCAGTGGCCACTCCAATACTTGACGCAGCCACTTTGCGAACTTCCTCCCAATGTCCACTGTCTTCGTCCGCCCAGTACTTGATGGCGATCAGGTAGTCGGCAACAGTCTCCAGCAGGCCACGTTCGGCGGAGTTCCACCGGCATTCAGTATTCAGTTTTCCGGCCAGCCACAGGAAAGCTCCGATGGCATCGTTCTGGGCGTGTGACCACTTTTCGTCGAGTTCGACCAGGCGATCTCCGTCGAACCGGATATGCGGCCGATTCATGGGGTCGGACGGGTCGACGTTTCCTTGGATGATTCCGGTGAATCGTTCTGAATACTTCGAGAAATAGGCCATCAATGACTTCATCGCGGCAACGGCCAGGCCGGTTTCCCCCCATTGCCAATGCGCGTGGGCGATGTGAATGTTGTCGCGCACCCAGACATTGCGATAACCGGTCAGGTCAAAGTCGCCACCATCACCCGCTGCTGCCGAAAAGAGCCCGGTGGCGAGCGTCGGAAATCGAAAAGTTCCCTGTTCTTCGAGGAATTGTTTCACCTGCCGCACATCGTCGGCCGTGCAGTCTTCACCCAGTGACAGCCGTTTGTGGAACGGGGGCAATTTGCTGTTGGTATCATCCATGGTCAATCCGTTTTTTATCCGTGTTTCGATCCGCTGTTGTCCTGTCGCGGTTCAGGAACTCGTTCGTTCGCCGATCCCGACGGCAAACGGCCCTTCACGCGTTACTGCACCAATCCCTTCGTGAGTGCCATGAAGGCCGTTTCCAGATTGACTTCTTCTTCCCGGAACAGCGTGATCTGAAAACCTTCCATCACCAGCAGCGTCGGAAGAGCACTGTAGTCAAATGTGTCTGCTTTCAGTGTTGTATCGATCGTCCCTTTGACGATGTCGACCTTTGAAACGAGTTCATGTTTTTCAAGCAGAGCCGCAGCACGTTCCGTACGGTCTTTCACCCGAATCTGCAACATGATTTGTTGACGGGCTTTCTTCATGACTTCGTCGACATAGCCGTCGATGATCAGATGTCCCTTTTCGATCATCCCGACTCGGGTACAAACATCGGCCAGTTCGGGCAGGATGTGACTCGACACAATCACCGTCTTTTTCAGTTCGCCGAGTTTCTTGAGGAGATTGC
>JANXOO010001129.1 GCA_025353525.1 Schlesneria sp.
CTACGGTGGGGTTTCCTGACTGTTGAAGAGACCGGAGCAATCGCTCGCCGCAAGCATCGCGCTGGTCGTGGTGACAGTACGGACGATTGATCCAATCCCGAAAAGACGGATTTTGTTTCAGGACTATCCCTAAGGAATCGCGGCGATTTCTTCTTGTCGGAGGTGCAGCGAATCGCGTTTATCGGGAATAGACTCTGGTGAAATAATAGCTTGCAAGACCGAATCCGATCGCGATTACGACCCAGCGGACGGCGTTCTTGTCTAACCGCCGCGAAACACTCGCCCCGACGAATCCACCCGCAACTCCTGCCACGATCATCGGCCCAGCGTAATTCCAGTTGACCTTTCCGTGCATGACGAACATCGTGACTGACATGCCGTTGATTGCTGATGCCAACAGACTTTTTAACGCGTTCAGTCGGTGAATGTCGCCCAGTCCCATCAGTGCCAGCGAACTGAGCATCAGGATGCCGATTCCTGCACCAAAATAGCCTCCGTAGACGGCGATCAGGAATTGAAACCCTATGATTCCCGCCATCGTCCATGTCGAAGGCTGAGCGTGAGGTTGACCGATACCCGTCCACTTTGTGATCGCAGGCTGCAATAGAAAAAGCGATGCCGCGGTGAGGATCAGCCAGGGCACCATCTCCTGAAACATCTTTTCCGGCTGCGTCACGACCATCCAGGTGCCAAGTATGCTTCCGACCAACGACGGAACCAGCAGCGGGACAACCCAGCGACCTTGACCGGCCATCTCGCGGCGGTAGCCCCAGCAGGCCGCCAGAGAACCGGGAAAGAGCGAAACAGTGCTTGTTGCATTCGCCGTGACTGCTGCAGCTGCAGACGAACCCAGTATCCAGGTCAACGCCGGAAACGTCAGCAGTGTGCCACCGCCTGCGACCGAGTTAATCGCACCGGCAGCGAATGCCGCCAAACACAAGAAGACCAACTGTGCGATCATGACACCGACCTGGCCAGAAAAGTGGTCATCGTTCAAAGTCTGATAAAGAAAACGGACACGGACACTTTTCCCGGCAAAACACCGGCGTTGCAATCACCGGAAATAGTTTCCGACAAGCCAGTCAACCAGCAGTTCGAGTTCCTTATAGCTGATTTTTTCTTCGAAGCCTGGCATCGCATTGTGATCGGCACCATAGAACGCTTCGTCAGCCGGATTCCGGACGAAGTTCGTCAGCCATGCCTTGCCGGCATATCCCGTCAGCGTCGGATAACCTGATCCCGCACCGTCGCTCAAAGATGCAGTGCCGTCGTTCGGTTTGAGTGCATGGCAATCGGAGCAACTGGCGGTCAACGACCCGTTGGCCAGCTTTCCCCCCTTGAAGATCTCTTTTCCCGCTGCGACCAATGTCGGGTCGAATGGTTCCAGATCCTTGCGACCGCTCTGTGCCACAAGAAATTCAACAAGCCCCTTCAGGCCTTCGGCGTTGTTCTTCAACGTTTCGGCGTTGTCTTTGACCCAACCCGACATTTCGCCCGATTGCAGTTTGATTCCCTTGTCGCCAGCATTCTTTAATGGCGCGAACGTGACTGAATAGTCTGTCAGAACACTTTCAATCCATTGCCGGGATCCGAACTTGCCGAGGTCTGCGGCGGTTGCCAGTTCGTCAACCAGCACCTTTTTTCCGTTCTCTTCTATTTCCCTGAACGGTTGCACACCCAATCCGTTGTGACCGTCAAAGCGATGGCAACTGGCGCAATACCGCTTGAACAGTTTCGGGCCTTGCGTCAAGGCATCGTTCTTGAGCAGACTGAGTGCTCCTGTTGGGGGAATCCCGAATTCATGTGCCAGTTTTGCGGCACGATGTCCCTCGAATTCAGCGATTTTGACGGCTGCCTGATAGTTTCGGTCGGCTCCGTCCTCTTTGAGTGCGATCACAGTGAGGTAGCTGGCACCGGCAAGCAGCGCGAACGAAAACGCAACGTTGAAACGGTGGCCGAGCTTCCACTTGCCGATGAAGGGCATCAACGCAATGACGCCCATGATCGCACCAGGAACGTACAAGGCGCCGAAGACGAGCCCCATTTTGTCGACCGCTTCAAACTTCAGAAACCGGAACAGGAACAGAAAATACCATTCCGGTCGAGCGGCGGCGTAGGCGTCAGAAGTATCCGCAGGACCCGTCAATTCGGCTCCTTTCCATACGGTAAAGAACAGAATTGTGGCAAGCACACCCAGGCAGGCAACGGCATCCATCAGGACCTGATCGGGCCAGAATGTTCCGACAGGTTTCGATTCATCAGATTTTGAAACTGTAATCCCGTGTCGACGAAAGACGTAGATGTGCAGTGCAAGAAACCCCACCAGCAACGAAGGGAGTACACCCGCGTGCAACGCAAAGAACCGCGTCAACGTGTGGTGCCCGTAAGTTGTACCTCCTTGCGCCAATTGCTGAAGCTGCTGGCCGACGACTGGCGTCACACCGACGATATTCGTCGCAACTTTCGTTGCGTAGTAACCTTTCTGGTCCCACGGAAGCAGATAACCGGTCAGAGACAAACCGAGCACGATTTGCATCAGGACCAGTCCAAGCCAGAAATTGACTTCACGCGGAGCGCGGTAGGCGCCCGCGATAATCACCTGCATGAAATGAAGCCCCAGCAAAATCATCATTGCCTGAGCGGCGAAATGATGGATGCCTCGCACCAGAGCTCCATATTTCATGACGTGTTGAATGTAATAGACACTCTCCCACGCTGTTAGCGTGCTGGGGCTGTAGGCACCCCAAAGGAAAAAACCTGTGATGACCTGCACGGCGAAGACAAACGTCAGTGTACTGCCCCAAACGTATTTCCATCTCGCGCCCCCCGGTATGGGCTCGTTGAGCGCTTCGTGCACCAGGGTCCGGTATCCGGTGCGGTGATCGAGCCAGTTCAACAAGGCATTCATCCGATGGCCCCCTTCTTTTCGACACCGCATTGAAAGTCCTGATACCTGATCCAGACTCGTCCATCGGCGTCGGTCTTTGATTCCAGAGTGTCAAGTCCTCGCGGTGGAATCTTGTTCTTTTGTTCACCGCCGAGGCCGAACGAACTGGCGTGGCAAGGGCACAAAAACAGTTGACTCGATTCCTGAAATTCCACTTTGCAGCCCAGATGCGGGCACGTGTCGTTGAACGCAATAATCTGGTCACCAGGCATTTTGCGAAGGTAGACCGTACCGACAACTTGTGCCTTGAATATGTTCCAGGCATCCAGTTTGTCCGCGACCAGCGGGAACCGTAGCGGGGTCCCGTCGTCGGGCAGGTCTCTTAACGTCGTGACAGAAAGAAACCCGTCCGCATCGGCCCCCTTGAAGTTCGGTTTTCGACGAAGCAAAGGGTCCATAAAAAACGCGATGCCGGCAACGAGCGGGGTGAGTGTCGCTAGCGAGCCACAGATGACCGAACCTGCGATCCCCAGAAAATTCCGCCGGGGAGTGGCCGGATCGGTTGGTGGCAACGGCGTTGTTTCCACGAGCGGGTTCTCCGAAAAACGGGAAAGTGCTTCAGTGTTGTCGAACGGGTGATCGACGATGGAGAGCTTCGGCAGGATTATTCGGCGGGCAGGCACACGGACTTCCATCAGGCGAAGAACCATGCCCGTACGCAAATGTTCCCATACAATGCGACCTTTCGCAACCATGGCCAGGGGCTTCACCCGTCGGTCCGTTTCAGGACAACGCGTGCACTGTAGTTCAATCCCCACAATTTCGTATGATTCAGCGTAGTTCGCTGGCGGGGGGTCGACATCGTTCGCCGCTTTAAATGAAGTTTACGGCGAAGGCCGTATATAGAAGAGATCGCCCGAGCGCCCGAGCGTCCTCAGGCGTCTTGCATCAGAAACGAAGTCGCTTTTTGCAGGCGTCTCAATTCAAGCGGGTTGAGTCATTTTTTTGTAAAAACTTCGGACAATCGAGTTCCGGGGTTGGAATCCAATTTATGTCGCGTGGTTGTGTGTGGTGTCTGTTTGTCGTCGGTGTTGTCAGCCTCGTGGGATGTCCGTCCGGGAATCGCGTTCCGACCGGTTCGACCTCGCGACCGTTTCAAGGTCAGGAAGTCGAACTCGTCGCACCGAATTCTTTGAATCTGCCAACGTTCTGGGAGGTCTTACTGCAAGAATGGCAATCGCAAACCGGAGCCAAACCGAAATTCACGGAATACGAGGCCAATGAATCCTGGCCGCAATTGGCATCCTCCGAGCCGGGATCGGGCGGTCGACTTGTCCTCTTTCCACTCGCCCGATTCTGCGAACTCGAACGACAACTGAGTCCGCTGCCAGAATCGAACGAGCAATTTGACGTTCGGGATCTTCTGAAAGGGTTAAAGGAACGGATTCTGTCGCGAGAACGAAAGCTGATCGCCTGCCCGATCTCTGTTCCCGTTCTCGTTTGTTATTATCGCAAGGATCTGTTGCTGGCAGCACGACGGAAGGTCCCGGAAACGTGGAACGAATATCAGGAACTGATCGACACGTTACCGGACTGGGCGCCCGGACTGGTCGCGTCGGAACCGCTGGGACCTGACTTTCGGGCAACCACGTTCTTTGCCAGATCACTCGCCTGGTGCAAACACCCCGAGAACTATTCGGTCTGGTTCGATGTCGATTCGGCAACACCCACGTTGACATCACCGGGATTCCGCGAAGCACTGGAGACTGCCGTGCGAACCTGGAGCAAACTTCCGCCTGAAGTACGAAACTACGGACCATCCGATTGCAGGAACCTCGTACTTGGCGGCAAAGCGGCCATTGCACTTTGTTTCGAGCCATCCAGTGCAGACCTGAAATCGCATTCCGCAACAGACCTGACCGGACCGTCGCAGCGGACAGAGGGAATTGAAATCGGCGTCTGTCGCCTTCCCGGGTCGCGACGTGTGTACAACAGAAACTCGAAGAAATGGGATACAATTCCACCTGGAACAACGCATGCCCCTGCACTTTGCGGGTTTGCAGGTTTGGCTGCCGGTGTGATCCTGCCAGCGTCAACTCAAGAGGTCGAGTTCGGAGCCACGAACCTGCTCGTCAGCCTGTGTGCTCCCGCCGTGTTTGACCAGTCATTCGCGTCGTTGCCGAAGGGTCCATGCCGCGAATCCCAGTTACCACTCGCCCCGTCGTGGTTCGGACCCGATCTGTCCTCCCAGGAAGCCAGCGAGTACTCCGACGCAGTGGCGCAATCGCTGCGGGACCCTCATCTGGTTTTCGAGTTGCCGGTGATCGGAGCACCTGAATTTCGCCGAGCGGCCTCCGAGTGCCTCGAACCCCTGTTGCGCGGCGAGTCTGACGCAGAAGCGACATTGAACGCGATGCAAAAAGCATTTGAAGCGATCATCGAAAAACACGGCCGCGAAACTATCCGCGAATCCCACCGACGCGGCCTGGGGCTTGCACCCGTCGCTGTGAAATGAACGTCAGGATTTCCCGACGAGGGAGATTCGTAACGGGAATTCGACTGCCAAGGGCGGAGTTTGAATTTGTCGGGATTTTGCTGACAGGAATCAATTGCTGGCGCTTCTGGCTCTCCACCGACACGGGTTCAGTGCAGAGCGTCAAACGTGTTTGCACTGCCCTGCTTTACTTTTGGAAGTGAGAATACCTGCATCCCCATTGTGTCAGCGAAATCCCGATAAATCTGGAATCCGCCCATCACCGATTTGAGGCACCAGTTTCCCGGCACGGCGGTCAAGGCGATTCTTTGATCGGAATTTCGACA
>JANXOO010001135.1 GCA_025353525.1 Schlesneria sp.
AGAATGAACTGAGCAGCATGACACGTCAATGTATCGGCGGACGAAGACTCGGCGAGTTGGAAATCCTCCAGCGAGAAATCGCCGCGTGGTCAGCGGACGTGAATCACACGCAACGAGGCATCGACTGGCGAATGAAAATCGACGACGCTCGATACAAACTCAAGTCCGTCTACCCTAAAAATCAATGATGACAAACCACGAGTACCCCTTCAGGGAGCTGTCAAATCTCTCGACCTGGGCGTCAAACTGGATTTTTCCGGGTTGATTCGTTCCACTGGGGAACCTGAGGATTACGACGCCTGTGAGGACACCATGATGTCGACTGAATGGTATTATGCCACCGACGGCCAACAGCACGGTCCGGTTACGTCGGCCGACCTAAAGGGTTTGGCCGCCTCTGGCACGATCACCCCTGGTTCACTGACATGGAAAGAGGGGTTGCCTGAGTGGGTGTCGGCCAGTACGGCGACCAGTCTGTTCGCCGCAACTCCGCCCAAACTTCCACCGGCTTCGGTAGCATGGGAAAAATCGTTCTCGCTCAGCGCCAAACGTCGCGGTCAGATTTTCCTGGCGGTGATTACGCTGGTGGTAGCAACCGTCGGAGTGTGGTTCATCAAAAAGAAACGAAATGAATGCGGGAATATTCTGCTTGCGGTCCGGATTGAGGTTTCGTTTTGGAGCCCATTTCCGCGTTCGACGCAGATGTGCTGATGAATGCAGAATTTCCAACGATTGTCGGGGGTGTCAATGGCTTCAATTCAGACCGAGCGAAGAATCACGCGCCGTAATGCCATGATTGGTGCTGCACTTTCGGCAGCAACGTTCACGGGATTCCCGTCGCTTTTCGCTGACGGACCGCAGTCACCAAAGCCGGACTTGCACGATGTCCCAATCACAGGGCAGGCTCATCCGGGCCTTCAACCCTTCGATTTGATGATGACGGAATTTGTGCGAATGCACCGTGTTCCTGGTGCGGCACTCGCGGTGAGTCGCAATTCTCACATCGTCTATGCTCGCGGATTCGGGTTTGCAGATGTCGAATCGAAACGTTCGGTTCAACCCGATTCGCTGTTTCGGATTGCCAGCGTCTCGAAACCGATAACGGCGGTGGCTGTTTTGCAACTGATGCGTGAATTGAAAGGGGGTCTTGATCGACGCGTTTTTGATGTTTTGCCTGCGGCCGATTGGCTTCCGCCCAATTACGACAAACGATTGAGCGCGATCACGATCAGGCAATTGCTGCAACATACGGGGGGCTGGGATCGCGACAAATCGTTCGATCCGATCGGGCGACCGCATCAGATCGCAGAATTTGCCAAACACCCGTTGCCGGTCGGTCCTGATGATGTTGTTCGATTTACGCTGACGCTGCCGCTCGACTTCGATCCGGGGACGCGCTATGCCTACTCCAATACGGGCTATTTGTTGCTTGGGCGGCTGATCGAGCATCTTGGTAAACAGCGATACGAAGACTACGTGCAGCAACATGTCCTGAAACCTGCGGGAGTGACGAAGATGAAGTTGGGTCGTTCGTCGAAACAGGAGCTGGCGAAAAACGAAGTCCACTACTACGACTCGAAGCATCGTGAAGGTCCTGCGGTGAACGGACCACAGCTCGGAATCATTGTGCCGCTCGTTTACGGCGGCGAGAATTTCGAGGCCTTCGAAGCGCACGGCGGGTGGATCGGATCGGCGATCGATCTCGTCAAATTTGCTTCGTCATTTGATCATCCGGCAGCATCAAAGCTGTTGAAACCCAATGAGATTGCCACGATGTGGGGACGTCCCGCTGGCCTTGCCGGCAAGGACGCCGACGGAAAACCACGGGACGTTTATTACGGATGCGGCTGGGATGTTCGCCCGGTAAAAAACGGGAAAAATGGAAAATCCGCAAACACATGGCACAACGGATTGATCGCGGGTACTTCCGCAATACTTGTTCGTCGCCATGATGGACTCAATTGGGCTGCCGTCTTTAATACGGATTCGGATCACGAAGGCAATGTGCTTTCGGGGCTGATTGATCCGCTGATTCATCACGCCGCCGACTCAGTTGTGAAATGGCCGGCACCGTGATGTCGCGGGCATCATGACATGGCCGAATACTGACCGTTTGAATTGACGAACGAAATCCCGATGTCGTTGGAGCGGCTGATTTATTTTCGCAGTAATCGATACGGTTGATCCTTCTTGGGGAAAAACAAAGGGGATTTTCTATTTTAAAAAAGTAGAATGCTCCCTTTGCTTTTCCCTGACAAACGCAGGAACGCATTTTTCCCCTCGGATGAGCGTAAACAGTTACTTGCTTCACGTCCACGTGATTCCCGAAGATCCTGCATATGAGCAAAGTGCCAACTTTGTCCGACACGACCAGGTAGACTTGCGGCAGAAACAAGTGATGCCATGCCCCCTGCTTCATCGTCTTCATAGCGGCTGGCATTTTCTCGTGCGTAGTCGCGCTCCAGGGAGAAAGCTGTGTGCCTTCAGTGGGTCAAGCAGCGGCGCGAGCGAGAAACAGCGTTACAGCGTTTCTTTTTGCGATGAGATCTTTTTCTCACGTTCGATTCGCCACGATTCGAGATCTGTGAAAATCAGATCCAGTTCGGCATCCGACAACGTCTGACGCGTCTCTCGCAATAATTGCATGAAATGAGTGATTCCTTCGGCTTCGCCGGGGTATCCAATATTTCCGTTTGGACCCAGCGACGATGCCAGCGACTTTCCTTCGGCATCGAGGACCAAAAACCAGGGATCTCCTTGCATCCCTTTCGGCAAGTAACGGGCAGCAACTTCAGCCCCGTTGGTCATACGCATGGTGTCCACCTTGGCAATGACGAACTCCTTCGCAAAGACCTCTTCGTGATCTTGCATAAACCGCGAAAGAACTTTGCACCAACCGCAGTACGGAGTTCCCACCTGAAAGAAGACGCGTTTGTTCTGATCTGTTGCCTGTTTCAGCTTTTCGGAAAGCAGAGCTTCTGCATCGATCTTGCCCGGCTTCCATTTCGAAAGGAATTCTGCGACGACTTTGGAACTGTGACCGCGCCCCTCTTCCAACGGTTCGGTATTCTGGTTGGTCAGTACCTTCCCTTCAGCGTCGAGAATGGTCAGATGCGGATAACTGAATTGCCGGTCCTTGCCTCCGTATTCTCTGAGGAGCTCTTGATTCGTATTGCTGTCGATCAACACCAGTTCGAATTCTTCAAAGACGATTGGTCTTACAACTTCGTCCTTAAGGAATACGTCATGCAATCGATGGCACCAGCCGCACCAGTTACCGCCCCATTCGATGAGGATATGCTTGTGATCTCGTTGTGCCTTACGGACCGCAGCGGCAATCAGGTCTTTTCCTGAAATATCGGTTTGGTAAATCGATGGACTCTTCGGTTGTTTCGGCGCGGGTTGGACCGCGGTTTCCGCGATCGTTTCCTCTGATTTACCAAGGGAGCCAGTTTTCTCTGAAACATTGTTTTTCGAAGCAGGAGCAGTCTCGGGCTTCGCTGGCTCGGCCGAAACTGTTTGCTGGCCCTTCTGGCCCGACTGCGGTGCTGCAGTGCCACAGCCAACGAGAGTCGGACAGACAATGGTGAACACCACCGATGCAATCACCTCAGCGGTTTTCAAATTCGATTTGTTCATTCGGGCTTGCTCCTGTTTCAAGTCGTCCGTCAAACGACTCGTCAGCTCATTGATCCTCGTCGGACGGACGAGTTCGCACTGTCATCCCGGCGGACCGGACGCATATTCAGTAGACCAGATCCGAATCGAAATATCGATGATTGTTTGCAAGAAATCTGGTTTCACATATGATGTACTGCACGTTAAACGAGTCGTGGCGATATACGAGTCATCAAGCGTGTGGTTGACATGGTTCAAGTTGTGATTCGCAACTGGCTGGCATTTGGCGTCGTCTGCATTTCGAGTGTCTATACCGTCTCTGCTGCCGAACGAGTTCGTTTTAACCGGGATGTTTTGCCAATTCTGGCGGACAACTGTTTTGCATGTCACGGCTTTGATAATGCGACTCGAAAAGCCGGACTGCGACTCGATCAGTTCGCCGGCGCAACGAAGAGACTTGAGTCGGGCACCCGGTCGATTACTCCCGGTGATGCGGCCAACAGCGAGATTTGGAAACGTGTGATCTCGGACGACCGCGACGTTCAGATGCCGCCGCCAAAATCCGGCCAGCGATTGTCAGAGGCACAGCGGAACACACTGCGGAACTGGATCGACCAGGGAGCGGACTACGAAGCGCATTGGGCCTACATTCCCGAAGGCCCTCGGGAACCGCCTGCGGAACCGGTGTCAGGTCATCCCGTCGACCGGCACATTCGCGCTCGACTGGCGAGCGAGGGGATCCGGCCATCCCCTCGGGCGGAACGCGCAACGCTGATTCGCAGGCTGACTCTCGATCTGACGGGTCTACCTCCAGCACCTCTCGAGATCGATGCATTCGTCAACGACGACCGCAGTGATGCCTATGAACGTGTTGTCGAAAGACTGCTTGGATCGCGGCATTTTGGCGAACGATGGGCTCGCTGGTGGCTCGACCTTGCACACTATGGAGACAGTGACGGTTACTTGCAGGATTTTATTCGGCCGGTGGCGTGGCGCTACCGACAATGGGTGGTCGAGGCATTTAATCGCGACCATCCGTTCGATCAGTTCACGATCGAGCAGCTTGCGGGTGACCTTTTGCCCGACGCAACAATCTCGCAGCGAATCGCGACCGGCTTTTTGCGAAACACCTTGAGCAACCGCGAAGGTGGCGCCGACCTCGAAGAGTATCGTGTGCATCAGGTCGTCGACCGTGCCGTCACAACGGGGACAACATGGCTCGGACTGACGATCGGGTGCGCTCAATGCCACGATCACAAGTTTGACGCATTCTCACAACGCGACTTCTATCAATTCTACGCATTTTTCAACGACGCTGAAGAAGTGAATTTCAACGCTCCGCTGGCGGGTGAACGCGAGCCATGGGAAATAACGAAAGCAGAATATGATCGTCGCCGGGCGGAATTACTGACCCCCGTCACAACATCGCTCGCGGAACTACAGGCAGACTGGGAGCAGCGTCTCCTTTTTGCAGAAGCAAATCCCGGGCAGGATTTTTCGTGGGACCGCGCTCTGGAACTGATCGGCTTGCAGTGGGGCCAGAACCTCGGCGAGGGGCAACTCGAGGGAATCAACATTATCAAGACACCCCTGAAACTGCGTACGCAGGATCAGCGCGACCGGTTGCTCGACTACTTTCTCAAAGCAGCACCGTCCGCCTTGAGCGAGAAACTGATACCACTCAAGGTTCAGGAACTGAATACCGGTCTCGATGCACTCGCAAAAACGGTTCGCCCTGTGACCCGTGCGCCTGGAATGACAAAGTCTCCTGTACCACGTCGTTCGTACATACACGTCCGGGGAGATTTCCGACGCCGTGGAGACGAAGTGCAACCGGCGACACCCGGTGCTCTTCCTTTGCTGAATTCCACGGGTGAACCCGGTCGAATCGCTTTGGCTCGCTGGTTGACGGCGCCCGGGAATCCGCTGGTCGCTCGCGTCACCGTCAACCGCCTTTGGCAAGAATTATTCGGTCGCGGCATCGTGGGTACCAGTGAGAATTTTGGCGTTCGCGGAGATCTTCCGTCGCATCCCGAACTGCTGGACTGGCTCGCTTCCGAATTCAAGAGCGGGAACTGGAGCATCAAAGCCATTTTGCGACACATCGTTCTTTCCGAGACATACTGCCAGTCGTCAGCGTCGCGTCCCGAACTTTCGATTCGTGACTCGCGGAACACTCTCGTCGCGCGGCAGGCCCGTCTGCGCCTTTCGGGCGAAATCATTCGCGATTCTGCACTCTTCGCCAGCGGATTACTTTCAACGACGATGGGCGGACCAAGCGTCAAACCTCCGCAACCTGCCAGCGTGTCGAAGGAAGGATACAGCAATTCGTGGGATCCGGTTACGGGTCCTGATCGTTATCGACGCGGGATTTACACCTTCATCCAGCGGACAACACCCTTCGCTCAGTTTGTGACCTTCGACTTGCCCGACACCAGTCGCAGTTGCACGCGTCGGGAACGTTCGAATACACCACTTCAGGCGTTGAACCTGCTTAACGATCCGACGTTTTTTGAAGCGGCGATGGCTCTTGCTGAACGCGTTGGGCGCGAGTCGCCCGGCAGTGACACGCAACGACTGCGCCGTGCGTATCTGCTGACGTTGGCCCGCGAGCCAACGAAGGAAGAATCGCAGTACCTTGTCGACTATCTGCTTCGGCAACGA
>JANXOO010001152.1 GCA_025353525.1 Schlesneria sp.
CTCGCGTCAGGTAGTTGTATTCGCCACCTGAACGAGGATACGTTGTCGCCAGTTCTGCATAACACAACGCGCCGACGAACGACAATCCACCGCACAGAACCCAAAGGCCCAGACCGGCTGCGGGACTGGGAACGTTGCTGAAAATCATTCCCGGGGTTTTGTAGATCGTGCTGCCAATCACGATACCAATCACCAGGCTGACCGCATCCCACAGTGACAGTGGACCGCTTTCGTCACGTTCGTTGACGTGGTCGACAGACAACATATCACCTGTTTCTTCGCCGCGAGCCATTCAGTTTTCCGGTTTCGAATCAGAGTCGGCAAAGGGGAGTCCGGCTTGCTTTGCAGGACGCTTCACCAACCGTTTGCGTTTTGGACGAGGCTGTTCGCTTTTTCCCTCGGTGTTTCCGTCGGGTGTCGCCGGGGCACTCACTTTGGGTTCGGGAGCTCCGTCGAGTTTATCGCCGACATTGCACGAATTGAGTCGCGACAGACCCCGAGCGATGTATTCGTCACTAATGTCAAAACCGACGTACTGGCGACCGAGTTTTTTTGCCACGGTCAGCGTTGTTCCGCTGCCACTGAAGGGGTCGAGAACCAGATCGCCTTCATCCGACGCGACTTTGATCACTCGCCCCAGCAGTTGTTCGGGCATCTGACATCCGTGAAAACCTTCCCGTTCCTTGAACGTTCCTGCAACTCGCGGGAAGTACCAGGTGTCTTCGTCCGGATTGAACCCATCCGCCATATTCTGTGGCCTGAGGATCCACGTGTCATCCGGCATTCGCCCTGCTTTGTTAGCACGAGCGTCGTTGTAGACCAGTTGTCGTGCCGACGGGACGGCAACCGCTGGTGCGTTGAATTTGTAGTGTTTCTCGTCTTTAACGAAGTGAAAGATATGTGCGTGCGAACGGCTGAATTTCTTCGTGCAGTGAACGCCGAACGTGTAGTACCAGACGACCCAACTGCGGCAGTGGAAGCCGATGTCCTGGCTGAGTACTTTCAATTCGGCCGCATAGTCGTCGCCGATCGCCAACCAGAAGGCTCCGTCCGGTTTCAGAACTCGATGGACACCTGAAATCCACGTCCTTGACCAGTCGAGATATGCTTTCGTCTCTTGCTTGTCGTTGTAGACATCGTATTTGTAGCCGATGTTGAACGGGGGATCGGCAAAAGCCAGATCAACGCACCCGGCATCCATGTCATTCATCGCTTCGACACAATCGACGCGATGAATAGTATTGAGTCCTCGCACGAGCAATCGCCTCCAGATTGAAATCCAGTTCCATTGGGCCGGAAATCATGACAAAACGAACGTGATTTTGCACGCGTCCAGCCGAATATCAGGCGGTAGAAATCATCCATTGAAAAAACAACCATGACAGTCCAGGGAAAAGTCACACGGCATCGAAGAGAGGTGATCGCCAGATGCCGACCTTTTTGGCCCAGAATTTCGCCAGGACATTCAGTGTCGCCAGTCCATAAGTCACACTGCGGCGAAAATTGATACTCGATGCTTCGTCGAAGTAGCGGACGGGTACCGGAATGTCCCCCAGTTTGAATCCGAAATGGACCGCCTGAGCGAGGAATTCGCTATCAAAAACAAAGTCATTTGAATTCCTGGCGTACGGAATCGTTTCCAGAACTTCGCGTCGATAAGCGCGAAACCCGCTGTGGAAATCGCCCAGATTCTGACCTAGTGCGACATTCTCGGCGAGTGTCAAACAGCGATTTGCGACGTATTTCCAGGGAGGCATTCCTCCCGCCAACGCTTCCCGCCGAGTGCGGATCCTTGATCCCATGATAAAATCGCAAATTCCCAAACGAATGATCTCGATCGCAGCCGGAATGACCCGACTGTCATATTGGTAATCCGGGTGGATCATCACGACATAATCGGCGCCGTTGTCGAGAGCTCGCCGATAGCAGGTCTTCTGGTTGCCGCCGTAACCGAGATTCTTTTCGTGGCGAATGACTGTCAGTCCGAGTCGTTCGGCGATTTCAACCGTATTGTCACGACTGCAATCGTCGACCAGAATGATTTCATCGACGGATTCCCGAGCGTCCGCCGCGAACAGGTCATCGAATATCTCAAACAGGCCGAAACCGAAATGGAGCGCGTCGCCGCCTGAGGATTCTGCTCGACGAATGCGTTGATAGACGATTTGCCAGAGAACTGCCAGACCATGACGTTCGTACCGTGTCTCTGATGGGTTGGTCAGGCATCAAAAACGGCTCGTTGATGAAACTCGCCGAGGCCGATTTCGACATATTCGTCACCGTTGACCGAAACCTTTCCTATCAACAAAATCTTCCAAAATATGACATCGCCTTAATCGTCCTCAGAGACCTCAGCAATCGTTATCAGGACCTCGCCCCGTTCGCACCGCAAGTCCTCGATTCTCTCGCGGATGCGAAACCTGGTTCGGCGGTCGTCGTTAAACTAAATCGCTAAGGTAAAGGAATCGCTTCCGAACAAACCCGAAATGGAAGGCCCCAAGACCGCCGCCGAAGAAATGCAGATGATGCGCTGGGCTCTATCAGCAGATGATCATGGAAAAAAACCAGATCACCGCCGAACCAATGGTCCAGATCGGCGGCCTCAAACGCGAGAAAAAAGAACAGCCGAAAGAAATGGCTATTGCTGAATAGTCAGCAGTCTTGTCAGAACCGGGAGCGGTAGCGACTGGGTTCCTAAAATCAAAAAGCCTCGTTGAGAGATCAGCGAGGCTTTTTTTGTGTTCCCGTCGCCAACGGTGACAAATAATAAAGCCTAGGGTGAAACCCTAGGAACCGATTACCCAAGAGGATCTGTCGCTGAAGGTGACAAACAATTTGCGCCTTTTGTTCGTCCCCTACAGGGTACGGGTCATTCGTAATGCCTAAACCTAGGGTTCCGCTTTGGCTGCACCCTAGGCTTTAATGTGCGTCGCCGTTGGCGACAAGAGAAAGACTTTACGACTTGGGGAAGGGCTCTGCTGCGAAGGATCGAGGCGGCTGCCCGCGAAGCGGCACATAGCCACGACCCTTTAGGGCGTGGACAGCAGTTGAAAGTTTCTCAAAGGGCGTTTTAACGTCCTTATCCCAAAAACGGCTTAAGCCAGCAGGAGCAAGGACGTTAAAACGCCCTCTCAAATATTTAGGATATCCATACCACGGGCTAAAGCCGCGTGGCTATGTGCCCTTCGGGAAAAGACGGCTAAAACCGTCTGTCGAGAGCGGTAGCGACCGGGGGACTATATACGACAACGAGGATGAAAGGGGACGGTGCTGATGGCACACTTATCCCCTTTTTTGACCTCTGTCGTCTATACAAGTAGACCAACTAATGTCGCGTTCACATTCGCTTTAACTATTGCCGCTTGTTCCGGAACCAAGAGTTCGGCATTGGCTAGTCCGAAGACAAGGTAGTCGAGAGTTGCGACCACCTTCGGTTCATTCGCGTGCTCAACTATCTCGCGCCAGAACGGATGTTCGCGGTTGTATGTAACGAAAACAGTCTTTCCATCCTGTCGAACACTGTAAAATGGCCCCTCACCATAATCCGCTTCGTTGAATTCAACCCTCAGTCCGGCTGGCGTCTTAAGGTCAGAAACGTGTGGACTTCTAGGCTTTTGGCCATCTTTTGATTCGTGCGTACCTTTAATGCCTTTTCTCTCGCGAGTTTCAAGCAACGCCTTCGGTTTCGGTATCAACTGTGAGCGGCGCTTAATATTTCCCTCAGCCAGTGAATGGTCGATCGAACCCTTATTGGCATTTGCTCTTTTGCGCCCCTGCCGTCCACTTTCTTTGATCATCCCGCTAGTGATTGAGAGAATCTTGTCAAGAACGCTCTTGGGCGGATTGATCGACATTTTCTTAACATCTGTGTGAAGAACTGAGTCGAGCGAACCGTCGAATTCAACTTCAGCACGAAAATGAGAGAAATCCGG
>JANXOO010000112.1 GCA_025353525.1 Schlesneria sp.
GCAGTCACCGAAAGACTGCCGCGACACGCGTCGCTTGATGGAAGTAATACGTCACGCGGCATGAATTCAGTGCTTTAACCAAGGCGAATTCCTGGCAACAAAAGACGCTGAGACGTGATCGGGCGGAATGTCATTGGTCGAGTTCAGAACCAGACATCTGCCTCATCCATGGCCGCAAACAGTTAAAAACGGGGGAACCAGAATGTCACGTTACCGATGGATTGGCCTGTGCCTTATGGCCGCCGGTGTCATTCCGGTTCGACACGTCTCAGCCGATTCAATCTGGGATCGGCGTGATCCTCGCAGCGCCTACCTGTTCATGGACACTCGTGCGCGACGGGTCGGCGACATGCTGACTGTCAGGTTGAACGAAACCACCGGGGCCACGAATACTGAACAGCGAAAGTTGACGAAGGACACTGCCGCATCGGGCAAATTCAACTTTTCAGGCAAGACGACCGGAGTGGGCAGCAAATCAGCGGCTGCGGCCGTCAGTGCCGACACCGGTTCGGATCGCTCGTTCAACGGCAGTGCCCAGTTTCAAAGCAATCGCCAACTGCTCGATGATATCCCCGTTACGATCATGGAAGTGTTACCGAACGGCTATCTGGTCGTGGAGGGGGAACGCAGTCGAACTGTTTCGAACGAAACACGCGTCCTGCGCGTTTCAGGAATCGTTCGTCCTTACGACATCGACATCACGAACAGCGTCAGTTCTCAGTCGATGGGGAAATTCAAGGTGAGGTACGAAGGTGGCGGCCCGGAATCGCAATTTACGAACCAGGGATGGTTAGGCCGAAGCGTCAACCGTGTGTGGCCGCACTAGCAGGCCGTTTTTCTGCAGGAATTTGAACGATGTCATCAATTCTTCGGTGTCTGATGCTGAGCGTCGCCTGCGTCATTGCGTTGACCGCAATCGGCCGCGCGGAAGTTCGTGTCAAGGATATTACGACGGTCGAAGGCGTACGAGCGAACAAATTATACGGACTCGGGCTTGTGGTCGGCCTGAACGGAACCGGGGGGCGTTCAGGTTCAACACAGCAGGTGGCGATCGAAATGCTGGCAAAGCTTGAATCGAACGCGAAGCTCGCACGACAGTCACTGCTGGACAACGTCTACAAGTCAACCAATATCTCTGTGGTAATGGTGACGGCCGACCTTCCGCCTTTTGCTCGCAAAGGGAGCGAACTGGATGTCGTCGTCTCGGTCTTCGACGATGCGCAAAGCCTTGAAGGCGGTACGCTGATTCAGACCCCGATGCGCGGGGCCGATGGCGAAGTCTACGCCGTCGCTCAGGGGCAATTGTCCATCGGCGGCTTTCGAGTGCGTTCGAGTGGAACGGGCGGGCAAGTCAACCATCCGACAGTCGCCCGCGCGTTGAAAGGGGCAATCATCGAGAAGGAAGCCCTGGGTCAGGTTTCGGACAAGAACGGAAACGTCCGGCTTCTGCTGCGTGACGCTGATTTTGCAACTGCGAAGTCGATTATGCAGTCGATCAACGGGATGTATCCGTCGACCGCCCGAACGATCGATCCGGGAGTGATCCAGATTCGTGTTCCGGCTCAGAGACGGTCAGATATGTCCGATTTCGTCAGCGAAATCGGGTTGCTGAAAGTGATGCCCGATACGCCAGCCCGTGTCGTGATCAACGAGCGTACCGGAACGGTCATCGTCGGACATCAGGTACGAATCTCGTCCGTGGCGATCGCCCACGGAAACCTGGTGATCAAGCCGAACGTTTCTGTGGTTGCGGCGACCCCGTCGGCAGCACCCGCTCCTGATGAACCGCCCGGCATCCTTCCGGGATTACCTCCTGACGAAAACGGGGATCCAATCGATAACTTGCTGAAAGATTTGCGCAGGAAGTCGAATGCATCGCCGCCCGATACGCCACTGTCTTTGCATAACGTCGAACAGACATTTACGGTCGCAGATCTGGCTCGCATCCTGAACGCCCTGGGGGTTTCACCGCGTGATCTGATTGCGATCTTCCAGGCTTTGCACGAATCCGGAGCCATGCACGCCGAACTCATTCTGATGTAGTCCGTCCTGACAGGAGATTTTGATGTCCTCGATTCAATCGTCGCTGTTGTCCAAACCGCTTCCTCTTTCTGAAGTGACGGGGGCCAAGCCAGCGGCCCGGCAAAAAATCGATTCGCAAGATCCCGAGAAGGTCGCGAAGGATTTCGAAGGTGTTTTCGCATCAATGATGTTGAAAGAAATGCGAAAATCGCTGGAGCCTGGCAGCCTGTTCGGCGACGATTCCAACGATGTTTACGGCGGGCTTTTCGACCAGCATATTGGCCAGCACATCTCGGAATCGGGTGGATTCGGACTCGCGAAAATGATCCGCGAGTCGCTGGTCAAATCGATGGCGACCGAGCAAATCACGCCATCGGCAACGTCGAACGTTCCGTGAAAGATAAGTCCGTTCGCTCTTTTGAATGAGGCACCGATATGTCGATTCAATCAACCGATTCGATCACAGGGGAAGTCCCGACAGTCGCCGACCCGTTTGCAAGTCGCTTGCTCAGTCATCTGGGTGACGAGACAGCGTCATTTGCCGCGATGCTGGAGGCCGTTCGCGGCATCAACATGGCGCTCAGAAAACTGGACGACGAAATGCTTGCACACTGGCTCGAAGCCGAACGTCGCGAGCTGGTTTCGATTCTCGACGTTCAGCAGCGACGACAGGAATTGCAAGAGCAACTCGGCCCACAGCTCAACCTCGGTCCGCGGGACGTGACGCTGCGCCGTCTGATTCAGGCGACATCGGGCTCGCTGAGGGAAGCAGTCGAACGCGGCTGGCGTTTGCTCTCCGAAATGTCGGTCGAACTCGATCGCCTTAACAAACAGAACGCGGCGATGATCAGACTTTCCATGTCGATTGCCAAAGGGGTCGTCGAACGCATCACCGGGATGACATCGATCGGAGAATCGTACAACGCCGTCGGTGCGAAGGCAGAAACTCACGTCGGACCGCTTATTCAGTGGGGAGGATAAATCGTGCTGGATCTTACGATCGGACTTTCGGCGCTTCAGGCCGCTCAACAAGGTCTTGCGATTGCCGGCAATAACCTTGCCAACGCCAGTACGCCGGGCTACCACCGTCAAATCGCGTCCCTGGCTGACAGAACGCCGACTCAAATCGGGACACTCAATTTTGGCAGCGGCGTTTCGGTCGCGGACATTCAAAGGGCCGTCAGCACCCAACTCGACGCGAGTCTGTCCAGTCAAACGTCACAGAGCAGTTTCGTCGATACAAGTCTGTTGTCGAGTACTCAGGTGGAGCAGGCGATTTCAACGGGAACATACTCACCTGGCACTCAACTGGATAAACTGTTGAATGCGCTTCAGACGCTTTCGTCGAGCCCAGGCAACGGAGCCACCCGACAAGCCGTCGTGTCGAGCGCGGCTTCTGTCGCCAATGCACTCAATATGGCGTCATCCGATCTGAGGAAAATCCAAAACGGCCTGGATGGTTCGATCAGCGGCGTCGTCAATCAAATCAATTCTCTGACGACCAGAATCGCCAGTCTGAATCTGCAGATCGCCAATCAGGTGAATCAGGGCGCATCTCCCAACGACTTGCTCGATCAACAGGGCCAACTGGTCAACAAACTGGCTGAACTGGCATCGGTGCAAGTTCAAAACACCTCGAACGGGCAGATCTCGGTCGTCGTTTCCGGTGTTTTGCTCGTCGCGGATGGCCAGTCAAGATCGCTTGTGACGGGCGCCGACAGTTCCGGCAATACCACCGTCAGTTCCTCCGAAACGGGCACCGCCGTCACGAACGCGGGGGGGCAGCTTGGTGCATTAATCTCTCAACGCGATACGTTGTTGCCAGACTTTCAAAATCGAATCGATGCACTCGCACGACAGATTGCAAGCTCATTTGACAAACTACAATCGACGGGCCTTGGTGGTTCGGGTGGCTTCACCCAATTGAACGGGCAACGCGGGGCCAGCAGTGCTACTGCAACACTGAATGCTGCGGGACTGGGCTTTCCGCCGCAGGTCGGATCGCTATTCGTCGGAGTGACCAATACTGCGACCGGACAGCGAACGGTGACGGAAATTCCGATCGATCCGCAGACCCAATCCCTGACCGACGTTGCCAACGCGATCTCGGGGACTGTTTCCAATGTGCAGGCATTCGTGAACGGTCAGTCGAAGACGCTGTCGCTGACTGCTTCGCCAGGCTACACGTTCGACTTTACCGGAGGAGTCAACAGCAGTCCGGTGACGACATTCGCGGGAGGGTCAACGACGACGCCTACGGCGGGAGGAGTTTACACCGGGACTGGTAACGACAATTACACGTTTACGTTTCCTTCGAGCGGTACGATCGGTGTCACGCCCAATCTTCAGGCACAAGTCACCGACAAGTCGGGGGCCGTCATCGGTACGGTGAACGTCGGTCAGGGATATATTGCCGGACAACCGATCAACGTTGCCAACGGCGTCACCGTATCGCTCGCAGCAGGAAATGCAGTGGCGGGTGATTCATTCACGACACCTGTCGTTGGGAATCCGGACTCGGCAGGACTGCTCAGTGCACTCGGTCTGAACACATTCTTCAGTGGTAGCGATGCGGGATCGCTCTCGGTCAACAAGGATCTTGTTGCGGATCCAGGCCGAATCGCCACGTCTCGCACAGGCCAACCGGGTGACACTTCCAATCTGCAAAGGTTGGTTGCGCTCGGAACGGCGACGGTTCTTGGAAACGGAAAACAGACGTTTGGCCAGTTCTCGAATCAACTGGTTTCAGATATCGGAAGCAACGTCCAGTCACTGACGGATCAACAAAGCACGAACAAATTGCTGACATCGAATATCCAAAGCCAGCAACAAAGCCTGTCGGGCGTCAACACCGATGAAGAATTGGCCAACGTGCTCAAATTTCAGCACATGTACGAGCTGGCAGGAAAATATATCAGCACAGTCAATTCGGCAATTCAGCAATTGATCAATTCGATCTAGTCTTCCAGTCAGATTTCAAACTCACAAACGGTGGTTGATTATGCGCGTGACATCGGAAATTCAGAGTCAACAGACGATTCTCAATTTGCAGAACAACTATTCCATTCTGTCAAAACTGCAAAATCAGATTTCGTCCGGACACCGGATCAATTCCCCGTCGGACGACCCGCTCGGGACGGCCCAAATCCTGGAAAACAATACTCAGGATGCGCAGTTGACGACGAATCTGGCTTCGATTGCCAATGCGGCAAATACGCTTCAGTCGAGCGTCAACGCGTTGACACAGGTTCAGCACATTATCACCAGCGCACACAGTTTGGCCGCCACGGCCAACAATCCTGCGAATCAGCCAGCTGCCAACGCCGCATTTGCCGCTCAAATCGACGCAGCAATCCAACAACTGCTGGGGGTCGCCAATACAAAACAGCCGGATGGAACATACCTGTTCGGCGGCACCGCGAGCACCACGCAACCCTTTACCGTGACATCGAAAAATTCGGGCGGGTTGGCCGCAGGAATTGCCTATCACGGAAGTCAACAGAACTCTGAAGCAATCGTCGGCCAGGGTCAGACCGTGTCGACTTTGATCGCTGGCAGCAGCGTGTTTCAGCCTAATCTGACCGGCGCCACCGTCTATTCCGGAATAACAGGAGCGAAACCGGGTACGGGTTCCGACACCGGCACTGGTCAGGCAACGCTTCAAGTGGTGCATACGTCGACGGCGTTCGCGGGCGGATCGGGAATCGCTGCAGGTGCGTCGTCGGCCGCAAATGACACCGTCCTTGGACCCAGCGGAACCAATTCACTGAAGTTGACTGTCAGTGCTGATGGCCTGACGGGGACAGTCTCTCTGAATGGCGGCCCGGCAATTGCGTTCACGAATTCGAACAGTGATCTGAAAGTCACTGGCCCATCTGGCGAAGTCGTGCAACTTGACACAACGGCTGTCACTGCAGGTTTCAAAGGGAATGTCGCGATCACAGCGGACGGGACTTTGTCCACGGATGGGGGCGCGACAACGACGCCGATCGATTTCAGTTCGAACCAGGCGATCACGAACGGGACGACCGGAGCGACGACCAATATCAATTCTACGAATATACGGCTGGCGGGCAACTCGCAGCTCGACTACCCCGGTCAGGCCGATATTTTTCAAACGCTGATCTCGATCCGCGATACGATTAACAACACCCAGGGATTAAGTGCGTCAGACCGGACGACGACATTAAACCAGAAATTGGGGGAACTGGAACGCATCAATTCCGCTGTTGCAACTCCGCTGGGCACGCAGTCGACGCAATCTCAATTCCTTTCCAATCTGAAGGACCGGACGACGACCCAACAGTCCAGCCTGCAACAGGCGACTTCGAATATTCAGTCGACCGACTACGCGTCAACGATTGTCGCCCTGCAACGCCAGCAAAATCTCTATCAGGCGAGTCTGGAAGTCGTAGCAAAATTGAATAACCTGTCACTGGCAAGTTTTATCCAGTAGAGACGACGAACGACGAGGCATCCGGAATCGGCAGAAACTGCCGGTGTCGGATGCCTCGCCGTTCTTTGGCGTGTGGTCGATGTCGAACCCTTTGACACTTTCCTGCGGAACACCCTCATTTTTTTGCTGGTGTGAACTGCTTCGCTTCAACTGGCACCGTCGTTACAACCGATACAAACGGTATGTCAGTCACACCTTCACAATTCGATCTCTTGTCCAAACTCGTCGATGTGACGACGTTGCGACACAAAGTGTTGGCACAGAACGTCGCGAACGTCAACACGCCGGGTTATCGCAAGCTGTCCGTCTCGTTCGACGAGACGCTGGCCGCGCAGCTGGACCACAACGGCGACAAACGCATTTATGCACTTAAGCCAGAACTCGTCGAAGACAATTCGTCACCCGACCGGATCGACGGTAACAATGTCGACATCGATAATGAGATGATGCGGCTCAACAAGAACACGCTGCTCAATAATACGTTTCTGCAAATTATCTCGACGAAAGCCGCGATGATGCGCCGCGCTGTTGGCGGGCAATAGCATCGTGATCACGTGAGGCAATGATGGGATTCGACACGACGTTCAATGCTTTCAATATCAGTGCATCGGGCCTGTCCGCCGAACGGCTGCGCATGGAAGTTGTCGCTAACAATATCTCGAACGCATCGGTGACGCGGACCCCGGAAGGGGGCGCTTACCGACGCAAGGAGGTGTTGTTTGAGACCGCGATGAGCCGCAACGGGTTCGCACCACGAGGGGCATCGATCGCCTCGGGACTGGGCGGAGTTGGCGTTGTCGGAATCACCGACGATCAAACCGAGATGCCTCGCGTTTACAATCCCGGCCATCCCGACGCTGATCTCGAAGGATTCGTGACGATGCCGAATGTGAACCTGCCCCTTGAAATGGTCAATCTCATTACGGCAACACGAGCCTACGAAGCGAATTTAAAGGCGGCACAGTCGTTTGTCGAAATGAGTCAACAGGCGATCGCCATACTGAAAGGCTGATTATGAACGTCATGTCATCGGGAGCGGTCAGTAGTCTGCCGCTCGATCTGCTTGCTGCCGGACAAAAGCCTTCGTCCAACAGCGGTTCGTTCGGAAAACTGGTCCAGAGCTTTGTCGAAGACGCGAATTCGCAACAGTTGCAGGCGGATCGTTCGGTAGAAATGCTGGCAACAGGCCAGACCGACAGCGTCCACGAAACGATGCTTGCATTGACGAAAGCGGACCTCAGTTTGCGAGTCTTCATGGAAGTTCGCAACAAAGTGATCGAAGCATACCAGGACGTGATGCGCATGCAGTTGTGATCTGTGTTCCAAATCATGAAGAAAACAGTGTCAAAGCGGTAGGGCGGCGACCCCGGTATCGACGAGGTCAACTTTCAAAGCGACCGAGTCGAGTCGGGCATCAACGGGATGCCATGTGAATGGTGAACCGTAATCGTCGCCCGATTCCTGGCGGCTGGCGGGAAAAGATCAGGATCGACCGGGCTGGAATGGATTCATGAAGATACTCGTGGCGGCTTTCATTACGGCATTACTCGTTTTCACGCTGGCAACGGCGTGGGTCGAAGTCGTACAGCCACGTTGGGACATTCTCACAGCAGCGTCGCTGAAGACCTCCGAGCCCACCGCGAAATCATCATCCGTTCGAAACCGGCGGCGAACGGTTGCAAGCGAAACCGATGACGAGTCATCGGTTGCTGCGGACTCGATGCCACGTGTGCTGGCCAGGTCCAGTCGCGATGAAGCGACAACAGCTTCTGCGGCAAAGGTCCGGGATGAACTCGATCGGATCAGGAAACAGGACCAGAAGCTGGCGGCCCGCGAAGAAACGCTGCAACTGCTCTTCGACGACATTCGATCAGAAATGTCGAGACTGAACGAGTTGCGGCGGAACACATCGAACGAGGTCGTCCTGGCAGGTCGACGGGTTCGAAGCGGTTTGATCCGTACTGTGGATGCCGAACCGGCAATGTCAGATGTCGCCAGCGAACAGGCTGCAATCAGCCGGGAGACCCGGACCGAAAGCCAGGCCGACCGCATGGCGACCGTGATCCAGAAGCTGGCAAAAGACGGAAGTATTCCGATCGCCGCGACGCTGCTCGGGGGGATCAAAGAACGCGAGGCTGCCAGGGTTCTGGCATCGTTGTACGACCGGGATCGACCGCTCGCGACTCGCTTGTCGATCGAATTACAGTCGGCAAAAGCACAGACGACGATCCGACGATGACACGAGCGTATTAAAGCCGTTTCATCAAAAAGCATCCGCCGCGACATAATGGCGAGTGATTCCCGCAGGCCGCTTGACCCCTGCAGGAGCAATTGGTAGTTTTGGGACAGTGCTGCGGGTGTAGTTCAATGGTAGAATGAAAGCTTCCCAAGCTTTAGGCGAGGGTTCGATTCCCTTCACCCGCTCTTTTCATAAGTCCCGGTCGGGCAGGCCGCTGATCTGTATCGAGTCTGACCCGATTTTCGCCTGGTAGTCGTTCAATTGAGCATGTGACATTGACCCAAAGCGTTCGCAAACTCTCAAAATCCCGGTGTCACGCACGTGACACCGGGATTCTTCTTTTGCCGCAGACAAATTTCTGAAAAAAAGACTGGATGCTATTGCGGTGTGGCCGAACGGTAAGGCGGCTTCCTCACAAGAAGACAAGCAGTGGTTCGAGTCCACCCGGGACCACTGTGATGAAATTCCCAAGGGTCGAGCAGCTCGGTTCAAAACCGGGTGATTGCGTGTTCGAATCCCGCTTGAGCTGTTTTTCGTGCGAGTCAGCGGCGATCACTTTGGTATGCAAACTTGTCGATGCAGAGCTCACAACTGTCTTCGCCGAGTTCCGCAACATCAAGTCCCTGAGGTGGCGGAGAGACGATCCCGAAGGATTTGATGGACGACGTATTAAAGGACTGGAAAGCAATGTGATTTGTTTTGAATTGCGTTTGTCCGTCCTCGCCTGGGACCGTTTCCCGCCAGAGGCAGTTCATCAATTCAACTCGTTGTGGATTGCTTTGCATCAGAATCCCGTTGAATCGTTGATCTGAATCGTCGACAATGAAAACATGAGAGCCTCGAGTGATAGCTGCGATCTCCGTTTGCAACTTTTCAGGAGAATCCGGGTAGTGCTCCAATTCACTCGGGACAGGCGGTTCACTCCAACGCAGACGACGCCCGCTTTTGAAGATCAGTGCATCGACTGTGACATCACCAATGTCGTAACGAATTCCCCGGACGGGTTTCTTTTTTGATGTCGAAACGTGGGCCGCAAAGTGAAGCAGGGTTGATATCCGGAACGACTGGAACGGGACATGTGTTGTCTTACATTGGTCGCGACCATCCGGCGCCGGAACGACTTCTTTGCCAATGCAATTCATCAGTTCCACACTGTTTGGCCCCTTTTTAAAAAGTGCGCCGTGAAACGTGTGTCCGATCTCGTTACTGACAGAGACAATCGAACCGGGAAGCGTATTTGCAATTTCAAGTCGCATTATGTCATGATCGATGTTTGCCAGAGCCGCCTGACGTTCGACGGGGTCATTCAAATTGAACGAAAATTCCAGCGGTTGTTCCGCACTTCGGGTATCCGAGTGGCGGTTTGACCAGAGGGTGGACGATTCGAGTGCCGTACATCCGGATTGGAAACAGCACATCAGTAGCAGGAATCGTTCAATCTGATAACGCATTTGAACAATCATCCCTGATCGGACTGTGAGAGAACCGGTCAAATGCCGGGACTTCAATTCCAAATCTATTTCGGCCTGGACTTGGCCATCAAGAGGACTGGTTCGAGTTGCCGTGCAAACTTCACCGATTCGGAAAGGAAGAGACGATGTTCGGCAAAAGTTGCCGGTCAACGGCGATGCCCCGTACGTAAAACGTCAACGGTCGAGGTGAACCGGCGAAAGTTTTTGAGCGAATGGAGGTGAGTGGTTATCCTGTCGCGTATGTGTCGCGGCTTCCGTCTCTCACGATCTGAATCAAGGCGGCTGATGTTCTGGTTTCGTCATCACCGGATGGTTTGGCTGGCTGGACTTGCGGTCCTGATCCTGATCGCCGTTTCGTTGCGTTGGACTCGCCGGGCAAACCAGAGTTTACATCCGGCCGGTTCGGTGTCGATTCACAATGAGGCCATTGAATTGACCGACACCGGTTGGCCGTCACTGCGCGGGCCGACATTCGATTCGCATTCGGCAGAAACAGGTTTGGCCGAGACGTGGCCTGAATCCGGTCCACCCGTCCTTTGGACCAGGGAACTTGGCCAGGGATATTCCGGGTTTTCAGCGATGGGGGATCGGGTCTACACGCAATGCCAGTCGCGTTATCGTCAATCTGTCGTTTGTCTTGACGCGGCGACGGGAGACACGGTCTGGTCGTACGACTGCGGGTGGCCATACGATGGAGGAGGACTTTATCCTGGTCCCCGCAGCACGCCGACATGGCACTGTGGTCATCTGTACTATGCGACCCCGGATGGCACAGTCGGTTGCCTGACTGCGACGGAGGGTCGTCCGGTCTGGTCTCGCAATCCCAAAAAAGAATTACGGGGGCGCGGGACCGACTTCGGATATGCCTGTTCGCCTGTGATCGTCGAGGGAGCTGTCATCGTGCCCGTCGGAGGGCCGGACGCGAGTGTTGTGGCACTCGACATTCGTGACGGTTCAACGGTCTGGAAATCAGGAACGTCACCCGCCAGTTACGCAACTCCGTTGCCGATTCAATTTGAAGGACGATCTCTCGTCGTTATTCCGCTCGAAAACTCTATCGCGGCCTTTGACAGCTCGACCGGAACGCGGATGTGGGAAATTGAATTCTCGGAAGGCTACGACGAACATTCTGCCGCACCGATCTATCGCGAACCATTTTTACTGGTCGCATCGCCCTTTCGAGCGGGAGCAAAACGCTTTCGTCTCGAGGACAATCTGAACGACAGCAGCGACACACCTCGCTCCACCGAGGCCGAGGTTCCGGCGAGCGGACTTCCGCCGACTGTGACATGGGAATCGCCAAAATTCTCGAATGATGTTGCGTCAAGCGTTCTGGTTGATGGACGCGTCTACGGCTTCGATCTGAAAGATCCTCAATCGCGACTGGATCGTCCTTCGCGAGGTGAATTCCGATGCCTTGATTTCGAGACTGGTCGTGTGATCTGGTCGACCGATAAAGTCGGGCAGGCAAATACCATCGTCGCAGATCGCAAGTTAGTACTTTTTACCGATCGCGGAGAATTGATTCTCATTCGAATGGGAACGGACGAGTACGTTGAACTGGCGCGGGTTCAGGTCTTTCGTGACGAAGTGTGCTGGACGTACCCGGCGCTGCATCGCGGCTGCATTTATCTACGCACGCAGACTCGATCCGCGTGCGTCTACCTCGGCGAGGCCCCTTACAACAGCAAGCGACAAATGACATCGGTGGCCGCGATTCCACGCGGGAGGACTTTTGATGCACAGTGGCTGATTGGTGGTGAACGGGAATTTCCTGCCACGGTTCCCGAATGGAGCGAGTTTCGTGTCTGGTACTGTTGGAGTCTGTGTGGCCTGGTGATGGCGAGCGTTACGTCGATGCTTGCCGGATTCGCGGGGAATTGCGTCAATCAATTCCGGCGAAATCGCGAAACATGGATCCGACATTCGGTCGCGATCCGGCGAGCGTGTTTCTGGACGTTGGCGGCATGGGCAGGCATCGCCGGAAGCCCCATTGTCAACGCACGTCAAAGCGAGTACGTGTTGTTGTGGCCGCTGGCTTTGTGGGTCTCGTTTCAATTGACGATCAACGTCATCTCGTGGACGGAACGCCATGCCGATCGGATCCGGATTCGATGGTTGTCACGTGGATGCGGACTGATGTTTCTCGGAACGTGCGCGGCCTATTTTCATCTGTGTCGTGGCCTGGGCTATGCGATCGAATGGTCGTTCCTCATCGGATTTCTTCCATCTTTCGTGGTCGCCGCAGTGGCGGCCCGGTTGATGACAAGTCGCCCCCGGTTTTGGTCATTCGTCGATCTGGTTTTGGCACTGATTTCGTTTTCGGCCTACTTCTGGTCGAGCGTAATCTTTATCAAGTGGAAAATGATCATTGGAAGTTAGCCTTAATGAGCCAGCCTTGTGAACGTGGCAAAAATCACAGATGAACCATCTTGCGAAGTGCGTCTGGCTTACCCGACAAGTTGCCCTGACTTGTTGTTCCTGATCGATGCCTCAAATACACACTGCGAGAAGAAAAAGTACTTAGGATCGGCGCATAAACAATTGTCGCAAGTTGCTGACATGCCAGTGGATTTCTCCAAGGCGAATCGTCGAAAGAGGAAGTGAACCACAGAGGCAGTAGAGTAGGGGAGGAGCCGTAGCCGCCTCCCCCCTCGTCAAACCGGACATGCAGATTTCCCGCATCCGGC